>JBJSXO010000046.1:0-8851 GCA_046086425.1 Actinomycetota bacterium
CCGGGCCATCGCGTCCCGCACGAGTCCGTCGACGGCTTCGGGGTTCGAACGGACTGCAGCCCGCGCGGTCAGGTAGAGGATGCGGCCCGCCTGCGCCTGGGCGTCTGCGTTCTGTGGGTTGCGCGCGAGCACCTCGTCGTACTGGCGCAGCGCCCCGGCGAGGTCGCCGCCGGCCTCGAGGAAGCGGGCAAGCAGGAGCCGGCTCGCGAGGTCGTCAGGGTTCTCGGCCACCGCCTGCTCGAGGCGGCGCTGGCGTTCGGCCACCGAGATGCGCCGGCCCGTCACCTCGGCCGCGGGCTGATCCGACGCGGCGTTGCCCGACGACGTCTGACCCGGGAGACGATCGTCGAGGAACAGCGCCAGCACCGCAGCGGTGCCGAACACGAACACCGCGATTCCAGCCGCAGTGAGGACCCGGCGTCGGGTCGAGACCGGCGCAGCAACGGGACGCTCGCCGACACCCTCCTCGAGCGCACGAATGACCACCGCGGCGCGAGCCGTGTAGTCGTCGCGAAGTCGGGCGTAGGACTCCTCGTCGATCGCACCGGCGTCACGTTCACGATCCAGGTCGTCGAGTGAGTGAAGCAGGAACTCCCGCTCGCGCTCGAGTCGTTCGCGCTCGTCGTTCGGTCCGGTGTCGCTCATCGGTCCTCACCACGACCGCGTGCCTCACGCACCATCGCCTCGTCGGCCTCGGACGCGCGCAGCGGCTCGGTGCGCCGTCCGCGCCGGAGCGTCGCCCCCAACCCGATCGCTCCGGCTCCCAGCACCAGCAGCGGCAGACCCCACACGAGGATTCCGAGGCCACCGCGCGACGGCTCGAGCAGGATCGACTCCCCGTACCGGTCGACGTACGACCGGCGGATCGATGCGTCGGACTCACCCTGGTCGATTCGCTCCCTCAGGTCCCGCCGGATGGCTCGCGCCGAGGCCGTCTGGGAGTCGGCGGCGGAGAGGCTCTCGCAGTCGGGACAACGCAACTCGCCCGCCAGGCTGCGTGCACGCGCCGCGTCGGACGGTGGACCCGACGGCCACGCCGCCCACGCAAGGACGATCACGACGACGACCCCGAGCCCGATCCATAACGCTCGCTCGCGCCTGCTGCTCACCCGACGCTCCCTGCGGCGGCGGCCCGCAGCGCCTCGAGATCGGCGACCGACGACGGGCCGAGCCGGTAGCCGACGATCACCCCGTCCGGACTGATCGCGAACGTCTCGGGCTGACCTCGGGTCCCGAACGCCAGGGCGGCACGTCCACCCGGGTCCATGGCAATGGTCCACTCGTCGCTGCGGTTGCGCACCCAGCGATCCACGGCCGAGCGGGTGTCGTCACGCACGATCCCCAGCATCACGAAGTCCGGGTCGTCTGCGTGCGCGGCGTAGAAGTCCTGGAGCGCCGGTGCCTCCTCGCGACACGGGATGCACCACGTGTTCCAGAAGTTCACGATGGTGACCTTCCCTGCGAGGTCCTGGCGGGTGACCTCCCGGCCATCCAGCGCCGAGACTCGGAAGGGCGGGACAGCCTCACCTGCGAGCTGGCTCCTGCGGGCGTCGGCGCGAGGGTCGCTCCCGATCTGGGTGGCCAGCACCACTACGAGCCCGGCCACCACCACCGCGACGGCACCGGCAATCCACCGGGCCCGGTGCGTCATGCACCCACCGCCACCGGGACGTCGCGCTCGTCCGCGCCGCCGGTGTCGGGGCGATCGGATCCACCGGCGTCGTCCGGCCCGTCGTCGTGCCCGGAGCCACCGCCGCTTGCCGGCGGAGCCACGACGCGCCGGCTCTTCGGGAGCAGGGCGATCGTCGTACCGAAGGCCAGCAGCGCGCCCCCGATCCAGAGCCACACGACCATCGGGTTGATCGCGATGCCGATGGTCACGCGATCCTTGTCGGTCGGGGCCGAGACGAGAGTGAGGTAGACGTCCCGCAACAGTCCCGTCTTCACCGACGGCGTCCCGACTGCGCTCATGGCACCCGGGAACATCGACACCGCCGGCGCGTACGTGCCGAGGTCCCGACCCCCCCGCTCGATACGGATCTGAGCCTTCACCGTCCGCTTCTGGGGCGTGGAGGTCACCTCGCGATCTACGAACGTGAAGCGGTAGCCCGACACAGTGGCGGACTCGCCCCGATCGAGGCGCACCTCGTCGCTGGTCGTGAACGCGCTCGACGCGGCGAGCGCGACTGCGATGGCCACGACCCCGAGATGCACGACGAGACCGCCGTAGAGGCGCGGTGCACCGCGCACCGCCCGCGTCGGCGCCTGCCACCACGTCGCGCCCGTAGCGTGCTGAGCACGAAGGCCGAGCGCGAACTGACGCACGATCCCCCCCACCGCGAACGCGGCGAGCCCGAAGGTGACCAGTGTCCAGGGCGATCGCACGCCCAGAGCCGCCGCAACCACCATCACCGCGACGCCGAACCACGCCGGCGCGAGAAGCCGCCGCCGGAGCACCTCACCGGAGGTCGCGCGCCACGGCAGCGCCGGGGCGACCGCCATGAGGAAGAGGAGCGCAACGCCGATGGGCGTCGTCATCCGGTCGAAGTAGGGCTCCCCGACCGACAGCTGGCGGTTCTGCAGCGCTTCGGCGAGCAGCGGGTACACCGTGCCGAGAAGCACGACGACGGCGAGCGCAGCGAACAGGAGGTTGTTGAGGAGGAACGCGGCCTCGCGGGACACCGGGCTGTCGATCCGCCCCGGGGCGCGCAACGCGTCTCCCCGCCAGGCGATCAGCGCCACGCTCCCGATCGTCACCACGGCGAGGAACCCGAGGAGCCAGCCGCCGATGGGCGACTCCGTGAAGCTGTGCACCGAGTTGAGCACCCCCGACCGGGTGAGGAACGTACCCAGGATCGTGAGGCAGAAGGTCGCGATGACGAGTGAGAGATTCCACACCCGCAGCATCCCGCGCCGCTCCTGCACCACCACGGAGTGGATGAACGCAGTGGCCGTGAGCCAGGGCAGCAGCGACGCGTTCTCGACCGGGTCCCACGCCCAGTAGCCACCCCAGCCGAGCACCTCGTAGCTCCACCATGCGCCGAGCACGATCCCCACCGAGAGGAAGCCCCAGGCGACGAGCGTCGCCCGGCGCGTCTCGTTGAGCCAGCCCTCGCCGAGCCGTCCGGTCACCAAGGCAGCGATGGCGAACGAGAAGGGAACCGTCATCCCGACGTAGCCGAGGTACAGCATCGGCGGGTGGAAGGCCATCAACGGGTGGTTTTGGAGCAGCGGGTTCGGGCCTCGCCCGTCGGCCGGAGCGCGGGCGAGCGTCTCGAAGGGGTTGGCCGGACCCAGCATCAGCACGAAGAAGAACAGCGCGACCACGAACGCCACGACCATCGCCCACGCCACGACAGGGTCCGTGGCGCGGTGACGAAAGTGATACGCCATGTAGGCGAGGTACCCACCGAGGATGAGACCCCACAGCAGGATCGATCCCTCGAGCGCCGCCCATAGTCCCGTGATCGTGAAGAGCAACGGTGTCCCGCGCGCGTTGTTCTCGGCGACGTAGCGCAGCGAGAAGTCGTGGGTCACGAGTGCCCACTCCATGGCGAACACGGCCAGTGCCGAAGCACCCAGGATCATGAACGCGTAACGGCGACCGAAGCCCAGCATTCGGTCGTCGTGACGCCGGATGCCCCAGAGCAGCACCACGATGCCGAGGAACGCGCTGACCGCTCCGAGCGCAAGCGCAAGGACCCCGAGCGACGCCTTCACGTCGTCGCACCCCGTCCCGGCTTCGCATCGGGGAGCGAGCGCTTCGTCGGTGTGTCGGAGTCGACCTCGGGCGGGGTGTACTCGCTGCCGTGTCGGATCATGATGCGGTCGGAGTCGAACGCCGCCCGGTCTCCCCAGCGCCCTTCACACACCACGGGGGCTCCGTCTTTGAAAAGGCTCGGGGGATCACCGACGTGCACGATGGTGGCGGTCTTCTTGCCGTCGGTGATCTCGAACCTCACGCCCTTTGCGTTCTCCTCGACCGACCCCGCCACGACCTCGCCGGCGATCCGGAAGCGGCTCCCGCCGTCGGCCTTCCGCTCCGCCACTGCCTCCGACACCGTGCGGAAGTAGACGACGTTGCTGGAGAGCACCGCGGTCAGCACCACGATGGCCACCGCGGCCGCACCACAGAGCGACAAGGCGATGATCGAGCGTCGCTTCCTCGTCGACGTAGACGCACTCACGGCCGGGACCGTTCGCCGCGTCGCGTTCGCCACACGATCGACAACCAGTAGCCGAGCAGCGCGAGCCCGGTGACCACCCACCCGCTGATGACGAAGCCGGCGTCGGTCACGAGCCCACCCCCACGGTCTCCGGGCTGGCCCCACCACCGTGGATCCGGTCGGCGATAGCGGCTTCGAGTTCGCGCGTGTCCCGATCCTCGTCGACCGTCTCGAGGTGGTACCGGAGATCGAGTAGGTACACGTAGAGCAACGTGAACGCGAGGACCCCGATCCAGAGCGCCAGCGCCATGGTCCCGTGGATCTCGGCCTTGAGCTCGGGGTTGAAGACCGTTGCCTCTTGGTGCAGCGTGCGCCACCAAGTCACGGAGAAGTGGACGATGGGCACGTCGACGAACGCGATCAGTGCGGCGATCGCGCACCGCTTGGCCCGGACGTCGAGGGAGGCCGGGATCCGGCGCAGCGCCAGGTATCCGAGATACAGGAAGAAGAGGACGGCCGTCGTCACGAGACGGGCGTCCCATGCCCACCACACCCCCCAGATCGGCCGGCCCCACATCGACCCGAGCAGCAGCGTGAGGCCGGTGAAGACGACGCCGAGCTCGGCCGAGGCCCCCGCCACGCGATCCCATACCGACGAGCGGGTACGGGGCCAGAGGTAGAGCGCCGACGCGACGGCGGTGACCCCGAAGGCAAGGTACGCGAGCCAGGCCGCCGGGACATGGAGGTACATCAGGCGCTGGGCGTCGCCCTGCACTGCGTCGGGCGGCGCGACGAACAGGCCGACGACGACGAGCGCCACGATCGCGAGCACGGCGAGCACCCCGAACCCCCGGCGCACCATCGGCGCCATGAGCCACTCGCCACCCGCGGGCCGAGGCGTGGTCGCGCTGCGCCCGGGGTCGCTCATGTTTCCTCCAACAGGGGCCCGAAGGCCAGCATCCCGATCCCGACGAACAACACCGCAAAGATTGCGAGCAGCGCGACCCAGGGCCACGCGTCGCCCGGGACACCGTCGATCGAGGCCTCCCAGGCACGCGTCGCACCCAGCAGCACCGGTGCCACGACAGGGAGCAGCAGCACCGGTACCAGGGTCTCGCGTGCACGAATCCCCGCAGCGAGGACGCCGTAAAGGGTACCGGCGGCGGCGAGGCCCGCCGTCGCCGCGACCGTCCCGATCACGAGAGCGGGCAGGGAGGCGAGCCGGACGTCGAAGAGCACCACGACCCCGGCGGTCAGCAACGCCTCGAACACGAGCAGCTCGGCGCCCAGTGCCACAGCCTTGCCCAGGAAGATGGAGCTGCCGTCCAGACCGGAGAGCCGCAGCCCGTCCCGGGCGCCCGACTCGGCCTCGACCGAGAAGGCCCGCGAGACCCCGAGCAGGGCAGCGAGCAAGACGGTCACCCAGAAGAGCCCGGGAGCGACTCGCTGGAGCACGCCGCGATCGGGATCCAGCGCAAAGGCGAACAGAAGCAGGACGATCAGCCCGAAGGGGAGGATCTGCTGGCTGACGACCCGGGCCCGGGCCTCGATCCGCAGGTCCTTCGCCGCGACGAGCGCCGCCTCCCGCACGATGCTCACGAGTTCGTCTCCACCGGACCGCGTGCCGCCGCCGGCGTTGCGCCGGTCGGGACCGTGCCGTGGGCCTGGCCGTTGGTGAGCACGACCTCCCGGCTCACGAACGGCCGCACGAGATCGAGTTCGTGCGAGGCGATGAGGACCGACCGCCCCTCCCCCGCCGAACCCGCCAGCACCCGGTCGAGGTACGCGCGCCCCGGCGCGTCGAGACCGGCGTGAGGTTCGTCGAGCAGGAGCAGGTCGGGTCGGCGGGCCAGGGCGATCGCCAGCCCTGTCCGGCGGCGCTGGCCGGTCGAGAGCTTGCCGTAGTGCACGTCGGCGAGCCGGTCGAGCTCGAGCGCCGAGAGCGCCTCGTCGGCCGATTCGACGCCGGCCCCGACGGCCTTGGTCGCGAACCGGATGTTCTCCCGCACCGTGAGGTCGTCGTATCCGCCGGTGTCGTGACCCACGAAGCCGATCCGGCGCCGGTGGCTGCGCCGGTCGCGTCGCAGGTCACAGCCGAGCACCTCGCCCTCACCCTGGTGGAGCGGGAGCAGCCCGGCCACCAGGCGCAGCAGCGTCGTCTTGCCGGCGCCGTTCCCACCCGAGAGCAGCACCGCCTCGCCCGACGCCAGGTCGAGATCGACCCCGGCGAGCGCAGGGAAGCGCCCGAGCAGGCAGACGGCGGAGCGGAGACGGACGACGAGGGACACTGCGCCTCCGGGACGGGCGGGCCTGCCGAGTGTAGGAAGGCACCGGCCGGGCGGGCGAACCCGCCCCGGCACCGGGATCGCACGCCGGGTTCGTAGGATTCTCCCGGTGCGCCGCATCGTGTCCGGGATCGGAAAGGCCCTCGTCACCGCCGGGCTGCTGATCCTGCTGTTCGTCGGCTACCAACTGTGGGGCACGGGGGTGTACACGGCTCGGGCCCAGGACCAGGCCGAGCGGGACTTCACGACGGCGCTCGACGCCGTGCGCGTGACCCCGACGAGCTTCCCGGGCGTCACGAGCCCGACCAATGCGCCGACCCCGTCGACGACACTGCCCGCGCCGGCACCGCCCAGCACCGCCGAGCGGGACGTCGTCGCGCACCTCGTGATCCCGAAGATCGGCGTGGACGCCTACGTGATGCAGGGCACCGACGACTCGGCGCTGCGCAAGGGGCCCGGCCACTACCCGGCAACCCCACTCCCGGGCCAGCGAGGCAACGCGGCGATCGCCGGCCATCGCACCACCTACGGCGCGCCGTTCAGCGACCTAGACGCTCTCCAGGTGGGCGACACCATGCAGGTGACCACGCTCCAAGGCAGCTTCGAGTACCGGGTCTACGACTCGCTCGTGGTGGCGCCCGACCAGGCTCAGGTCCTCGACCCCGATCCCACGCGGCCGGCGACGATCACCCTTACGACCTGCAACCCGAAGTACTCCGCAAGCCAGCGGCTCGTCGTGAAGGGCGCGCTGGTGATCCCCGAGGGCGCCCAGCCTCTGGCGTCCACCGTCGATCCGGCAGACCCGGTGGTGAAGGACGCACTAGACCAGGATCCGCTGTCGGGAAACTCCGGGTCAACGACTCCCGTCGTGATCGCCGGCGTCGTCCTCGCACTGATCGGCAGTGCGTGGTGGTTCGCGTTCCACCGACGTCCCCGGTGGACGACTTGGTTCATCGGTGTCGTCCCGTTCGCTATTGCGCTGTCGGTTTTCTACTACTTCCTCGAGCGCGCACTACCGGCCAACTACTGACGTTCGGCGCGCAAGCGTCACGTCGTCACCGATCTCGTGTACCGGCTTATGTCTCTTCGTCGTGGGGCCAGGTCATCGACATCGGGTCGCGGCTCCGAATGAATGCTCTCGGGGGGTGTGGGGCACGTGGGACTTCCGCTTCGCAGCATGGGTGCCGAACCGCCCGACGGCGACATCCACGACTTGATCGCCAGCTTCCGACCTGACGCCGTACGCGTAGCGCGGCGCCTCGTGCGGACACAGCAAGAAGCCGAGGACCTGGCACAGACCGCACTGATGAACGTGCTGGCCCGCGCCCACGCGATCTCCGACCGCGAGATGGTCAAGCCCTACCTCATGACCGCAGTTCGCAATCTGTGGCGCAACCAGTTGCGTGCAGGACGCCGAATCGAACCCGCGCGCGACCAGGACATGTTCGAGCGGCTTCCCGAGCCAGAGCCGGAAGCTCCCACCGTGTCAGGGATCGACACCGACACGCTGCAACTGGCCCTCCAAACCTTGTCCGAAGCAAATGCGGCACTGCTCGCTCTGCGCTACGTCGAGCGTCTCGACTACACGGCCATCGGCGAGCGACTCGGGATCACCGCACCGACGGCACGTCAGCGCGTGCATCGAGCGATGGAACGGCTTCGCACTGCATGCTTCACCGTCGAACCCGAGTCGCCCAGTACGCGGGTCTGCCACATCACCCGGGTACGTCTCGGGCGCTACGCACGCGGCGCCCTCAGTGCGTGCATTGCCACACGGGTCACGGAGCATCTTCTGGACTGCGACGACTGCCGACGGGTCTACACAGACCTCACGCAGGTTCTCGGAGTGGACCCCAATCCCGAGGTGCTCCCCGACCTCGGCCCGGAAGCCTGACCGTGGGGAAGGACAACGTGATCCCCATCGACGCCGACACGGCACGACTCCTGGCTCGCAGGAGGGCCCGCTTCCGCGGCTTCGTCGCGCTCCTCGCACTCGCCTACCTCACCGCAGCAATCCCCACGCTCCTACTCACCCCGCTCCCACCGCTCGGGCTTCTTGTGGTCCTTGCCGTGCTCGTCATCTTGGCCGAGCACCGCTTCGTGCTCTTCGGTGACGAGACCTCAATGAGCGCCAGCATCATCGTCGTGGTCGCGTCTGCTTTCGCCTTCGCCGACTCTGCGCCTCTTGCCGGCCCGCTTCTCATCGGATCCCTCGGAGGCTTCTACCTCCCCCACTTCCGCCGCGGCTCGCTGCATAAGGCCGGTATCAATGCAATGAGCATGGGCCTCGCAGCGATTCTCTCAGCGCTCTTTGGCTTTGTTGTAAGCAACACCACTCGCTCCCTTATGGAGTCCATCGGTGTCATTGCGCTGGTGACGGCCGCCTACTGGTTCGTCAAC
>JBJSXO010000047.1:0-17920 GCA_046086425.1 Actinomycetota bacterium
GCTCGCGTCCACGAGGAGCAGCGCCCCCTCGCAGGCGGCCGGGCTCCGGGAGACCTCGTAGCCGAAGTCGACGTGTCCCGGGGTGTCGATCAGATGGAGAACATGGTCGTTCCAGTCGACCCGCACGTTCTGGGCCTTGATGGTGATGCCCCGCTCCCGCTCCAGGTCCATGGTGTCGAGGTACTGGGCCCGCATGTCGCGCGGGTCGACGGCCCCGCAGAGCTCGAGGATGCGGTCGGCCAGCGTCGACTTCCCGTGGTCGATGTGGGCGATGATCGAGAACGAGCGGTAGCGCGAGGTGGCGGACACGGCGCCATTCTCGCCGCTCCCCGGCCCGGAGCGGGCGCTCGGCTCCTGCTAGCCTCGAGCGGTTCGTTCGTGACTCTCTCGGAGCCCTACGCCTCGTGGCCAACATCACCAGCCAGAAGAAGCGCAACCGCCAGAACGAGGTGCGCCACGAACGCAACAAGGCCGTGCGTTCTGAGTTGAAGACCCGCGTGAAGGTCGCCCGCAAGGCCGTGGAGACCGGGGCCGAGGACGCGGCCGAGTCCGTGCGGTTGGCCCAGAAGCGGCTCGACAAGGCCGGGGCCAAGGGCCGCATCCACAAGAAGCAGGCCGCTCGGCGCACCTCCCGGCTCATGAAGCGCCAGGCCAAGGCCGCCACCCAGGGCTGAGCCCAGCCGACCCGGCCCGGGTCGGGGACGACCAGACTGCGCTAGCGCCGGGCGCGGACCGGTCCCCGCCGGGACCGTGACCCCCCGGAGCGGGCCGACAACGCGGCGAGGCGCGCGACCAGGATCTCCATGACCGCCTGCTCCGGGATCGCCCGGGCGCCCTTGAGGTCGAGATCGGCCTGGGCCAGCGCGGCGTAGGCCTCCCGGATCCCCTCCGACCCGAGGCGCCGCGACTGCTCGAGCGCCTTGCGGGCGGGAAACTCCTTGACCTTGCCCCCCAGGGCGGCGACGGCGTCCTCGGTGGTCCGGACCTCGGGGTGGTCCAGGCGGGCGATGCGCCGCAGGTGGTTGTGCAGCATGGCCAGCACCTGGAGTGGGTGCATCGCCTTGGGCTGCTGAGGGCCGGTGGCGTTGAGGACCCGCTGGAGCACCTCGAGCGCGCCGGCGACGTCGCCCTCTTCGATCGCGTTGGTGAGGACGTACGGGGGCACCCCGCCCGACTCCCCCAGGTACGGCGCGACGTCGTCGGCGCCGAGCGGGGCCCCGGCGCCGTAGGCCGCGCCGAGGACCTCGACGATGGCGGGGATGCGTCCCGTCTCGGACCCGACCCGGTCGAGCACCGCCCGGGTCGCGTCGGATCGCAGGGTGATCCCCGCGTCGGCTGCGGCGGCGGCGAGCACGTCCTCGGCCTTGGTGCGGGCGGCACCGTGCTCCTGCGCACCGGCCTCCTTCCACGCCTTGGCCAACGCCGGCGGCGCGGCACCCCCGCCGGCCACGAAGACGAGCTCGGTGGTGTCGAGCAGGTCGGCCACGCACTCCACGAGGGGGGCGACGTCGCCGGTCAGGAGGTTGCCCACCTCCCGCAGCACGACGACCCGGCTTGCGGTCATGAACGGTGGGCTCTGGGCGGCGTTCACTGCGGCTGCGACCACGGCCTGGCGCGCGTCGGCGCCCCCCGCCTCGCCCTCGCCACCCTTGCCCGGAACCGTGAGGTCCTCCACGGCGAGGCTGCGGTCGTCGGCGCCGACGAGGTCGGCCACGAGAACCTCGAGCGCATCGGAGCGCAAGATGGGGTCGTCGCCCTTGACGACGTGGACGCTCACGGCGTCACCGTCATGCGCCGACCCTCCGCTCGGCGCAGGGCGCGGCCCGGTGCGTGAGGATCGCCTCCACCATCCGGCAGACCCGGACCGATCCGGCGACGTCGCGGACGCGCACGACCCGGCATCCCTGCATCACGCCGTAGGCCACCGCGGCGAGCGACGTCTCCCGGCAGTCGCCGAGCCCGGGGGCGTGGCGGTCGTCGTCGGCGTGCGGGCCCGACACCGAGAGCGCCAGCACGTGCCCGTGGCGAGCGAGGACCGCGCTTTCGCGCAGCACCGACCACTTCGCGGGCGTCGTGCGCCGGTCGAGCCCGGGGTCGACGCAGATCTGCTCGGGCCGCAGGCCAGCGGCCTCGGCGCGGGAAGCGAGGCCGCCCAGGAGCGTCTCGACGGCGCGCACCGGGTCGTCCTGCGGATCCGGGTCGAGCCCGGACGGTGCCGGCCGGACGGACCCGACCACGATCGACGCGTTCCGCCGGGCCGCCACCGCGAGGTAGTCGGGATCGGCGAAGCCGCTGACGTCGTTGCCCACGAGGGCACCGGCCGCGCACGCAGCGTCGAGCACGCTCGCACGCGAAGTGTCGCACGAGAGCGCGACGTCGAACCGCGCGGTCAGCGCCTCGATCGCGGGGGCCACTCGGTCGAGCTCCTCGGCCGCCCCCATCTCGGGGCCCGGACCCGCCGCACCCACGTCGAGCAGGTCGGCGCCCTCCGCCACGAGCACCTCGGCCCGGCGAAGAACGTCGTCGAGCGAACCCGAGGCACCCGGAGCGGCGACAGGCGGCAGGACCCCCACCACCAGCAGGCGGCACGACAGGTCGTGGACGATCTCACCGAGGCGGTACCGCCACGCGGGGTCGGGGGGGGCGGGGACGCGCACGGGACCATGTTGCCCGACGCCTGCGCCACGCCGCGAATGCCCCGGCACCGAGGGCGACGATCGACACCACGATCAGGGCGGCGATCAGGGCGGCGACGAGGGAGTTCGGCCCGAGGACCGCCGGCACCGCTGCCGCCCACGCTGCGACCCGCAGCACCACCGAGGCGCACAGGAAGGCCGGGAACGTCGCCACTGCCCCGAGCAGGTCGCTGCCGATCCCACCGACCACGCCCCCGACGAGACCGAGCACGGTGAGGGGGCCGGCGACCGGCGCAACCACCAGGTTGGCCGGCACGGAGACGAGCGGCACCCCGCCGAAGACCGTCAGCAGCAGCGGGGCCACTGCGGCCTGCGCGCCGACCGTCACCCCGACCGCCTCGGCGAGGGGGCGCGGCCCGGGCACCAGCGCCGCCACCGACGGACCGAGCAGCGCGATGCCCGCACTCGCGGCGCAGGAGAGCTGGAAGCCCACCGAGTGCACGAGGAACGGATCGGCCAACAGGAGGACGGTCGCCGCCAGCGTGAGGGTCCGCAGACCGGCGGTGGGACGCCCCACGGCCACCGCCGCCATGGAACAGGCCGCCATGGTCGACGCCCGCAGCACGGAGGGCTCGAAGCGGGTCATCGCCGCAAACACCACGAGGACGGCGAGCCCGCCTCCGAGGCGGACGAGCCGGGGCCCGCGCCGCAGCATCGGCCCCGCGAGCGCGAGCACGAACGCGACGTTCTGTCCCGACACCGCGACGAGGTGGCTCAGTCCGGCGGCCCGGAAGTCCTCGACCACCGACGGCGGGAGGTCGACGGTGTCGCCGAGGAGGAACCCGGCGAGCAACGCCCGCTGGGGCTCGGGGACGTGGCGATGGCCGGCCAGCACCCGGGCCCGCAGCCAGTTGGCGAGCCACAGCAACGGCGATCCCGGAGACCAGACGTCGACCACCTCGTGGGCGACGAAGCCACCGACGGCGTGCTTCCACCGCGACCGGGCCTCGAACGGCCCGAGGGGACGGAAGTACCCGCGCAGTCGCACTCGGTCGCCTGCGTGCAGCACCGCGAGGCGCGCGGCTGCGTCTCCCGATCCTTCGACCACCACGATCCGGCCCCCACCGACGGTCCGGCCTCCGGAGAGGTCGGCGCGGTCGACCCGACCGAGCGTGTGCGACGCGAACCGGGTCGCGTCGGGGTCGGCGGTGAGCGTGACGTCGGCCCTCGCGTCGGCCCGCCGCAGCACCGGCCCCGTCAGCGGCGAATGGGCCAACCCGTCGAGCGCCCGCGCCATGACCGCGCCCCCGGCCGCCACCGACGCGACGAGACCGAGCGCGAGCGCGAGGCGCCCGCGTGCCGACGCTGCGCACCATGCTGCGGCGAGGGTGGCTCCGCCGGCGAGGGCCATCGCCGGCACCGCGCCCGCAGGGCCGGCGCACTCGGCGCCGAGCACGCCGAGCACGACCGCGCCGAGCACCAGGGTCGGGCCGGCCGTGCGGGCCCTCACACGGTGACCCGGTTGCGCAGGTCGGCGAAGCGGGCCTCGCCGATGCCCCGCACCTCGCGCAGCTCGTTGACCGACCGGAAGCCGCCCCGGCGTTCGCGCTCGCCGATGATCGCTGCGGCCAACGCGGGGCCGATCCCGGGGATCTCCTCGAGCTGGGCGCTCGTCGCCGCGTTCAGGTCGATGAGTGCTCCCGGCCCACCGCCGGGGGTCGCCGCAGTGGGGTCGGCACCGACGGCGCCCACCTTCACCACCAGGATGCGCTGGCCGTCGACGAGCTTCGCGGCCAGGTTCAGGCGGTCGAGATCGGCGTCGGGGGCCGCGCCTCCGGCGCCCTCGATCGCGTCGATCACGCGGGCTCCTGCGGGCATGCGCAGCACCCCGGGCTTCACGACGGCGCCCGCCACGTGGACGACCACCGTGGGACCACGCCGGGTCTCGACGGCGGACGCAGTGGCGGGCGGGCCCGCGGGCACACCCGCCGGTGTCCGCCCGGCCGTCGGTGCCGACGTCGGGTGGTGGGTCGCCGCGCGCGCACGCTGGGAGTCCCGGGCCGCCCCGCCCGCGGTCGGCGGCGCCCCACCGGCGATGCCCACGCCGTACCAGACCACTCCGGCGACGACGGCGACCAGCGCGACCGCCACGACCCCGATGCCCACCTCCACGCGGGTGTCACGGACCCGGTCCAGGGCGGATTCCCACCACGCCGGTGCGGCGCGCCGGGGCCGGTCGGGCTCGGCCCGCCGCACGCGCGGCTGCCGACGCGCCGTTCCGGGCTCGGGACCCCAGAACCCCGGGTCGGGCACCTCACCGCCGCCTCCGCGGTGCGCCGACGCGGACGGCGGCGCGCCGCGCGCTCCGGGTGCCGATGCCGACGGGGGCGACGAGACGGGCCGGGTGCGCAGCGCGGCGACCCGATGACGAGATGCGTGGTCCGAGGCCACGGCGACCTCCTCCGGTGGTGCCCACGCGCGCCGAGGGGCACGCGTGTCCGACCGGGGAAGATCGGGGGAAGACCCCGACGGTATCAGCCGACGACGAAGTTGACGATCCGGCCGGGGACGACGATCACCTTGCGGACCGTGGTGCCCGCGAGCGCGGCGGCGACCTTGGCGTCGTCGCGGGCCGCGGCCTCGTGGGTGGCGTCGTCGACGCCGGCGGCCACCCGCACGTGGGCCCGCACCTTGCCGTTCTCCTGCACCGCGACGTCGACGGCGTCGACGGTCAGGAACGCCGGATCGGCCTCGGGGAACGGCTCGTACGCGAGCGACGCCGCGTTGCCGAGCCGCGACCAGATCTCCTCGGCGATGTGGGGGCTCAGCGGCGCGAGCATCAGCACCAAAGGGACGACCACCTCACGCGGCGCGGTCCCACGTTCGGCCACCACTTGCGTGAGCCGGTTGTTGAGCTCGAACAGCCGAGCGATCGCGGTGTTGAACTTCAGCTCCGCCATGTCCGATCCCACGGCGGCGATCGTGCGGTGCAGGATCCGCCGGGTCTCGTCGTCGGCGGGGGCGTCGTCGGTCCGCTCTGCGCCGGTCTCCTCGTCGACGACGTTGCGCCACAGCCGCTGGAGGAACTTGTAGACACCGGCGACGTCCGCGGTGCTCCACGGTCGGCTCGCGTCGAGCGGGCCCATGAACATCTCGTAGAGCCGGAGGGTGTCGGCGCCGTAGTCGCGGTACATGTCGTCGGGCGTCACCACGTTGCGCAGGCTCTTGCCCATCTTGCCGAACTCACGGGTGACCGGCGCGCCGTCGAGGAAGAAGCCCCCGTCGCGCTCCACCACCTCGGAGGCCTCCACATAGACCCCCCGCTCGTCGGTGAACGCGGGGGCCTGGATGTAGCCCTGGTTGAACAGGCGAGCGAACGGCTCCGGCGTCGACACGTGCCCCAGGTCGAAGAGGATCTTGTGCCAGAACCGCGCGTAGAGCAGGTGCAGCACGGCGTGCTCCACGCCACCCACGTAGAGGTCCACACCACCGGAGTGCCGGGGCGACTCCATCCAGTAGCGCTCGACCTCGGGGTCGACGAGCGCGGCGTCGTTGGTCGGGTCGAGGTAGCGCAGGTAGTACCAGCACGACCCCGCCCACTGCGGCATCGTGTTCGTCTCGCGGCGGTACCGCGCCGGACCGTCGCCGAGGTCCACCTCCACGTCGACCCAGTCCGCGACGCGCGCGAGCGGTGGCTCCGGTGCCGTGTCCCGGTCGCCGTCGTCCAGCACCCGCGGCGCGAAGTCCGTGAGCTCGGGAAGCTCCACCGGCAGCATCGACTCCGGGAGCGCGTGCGGGTTGCCGTCGCCGTCGTAGACGATCGGGAACGGCTCGCCCCAGTACCGCTGCCGAGAGAACAGCCAGTCACGCAGCTTGTAGGTGACCGTGGGCGCGCCGATGCCCTCGGCGTCGAGCCATTCGCCGATGACCCGCTTGGCGTCGTCGGTCAACAGGCCGTCGAGGCTCACGCCCGAGTTGCGCGACGCCATCGCCGCGCCTTCGCCCACGTAGGCCTCGGGCCAGGTCGTGGCGGGCGCGTCGACGGTGAGGTCCCGGTCCGCGAGCCACCCCACCGCGGGACGCACCACTGCGCGGACCGGCAGGTCGAACTCCTGGGCAAACTCGAAGTCGCGCTGGTCGTGCGCGGGCACCGCCATGATCGCCCCGGTGCCGTAGCCCATGAGGACGTAGTCCGCGATGAAGACGGGGATGTGCCATCCGTTGCACGGGTTGCGGGCGAACGCGCCGGTGAACACGCCCGTCTTGACCTTCCCCTCCGCCTGACGCTCGAGGTCGCTCTTGGCGGCAGCGAACTCCCGGTACTTGCGCACGGCTTCCGACGGCGACACGTCGGTGCCGAAGATGCCGCGCCAGCTCGCGGGGACGTCCGAAATCTCGTCGGTGAAGACCGACTCGGGCCATTCCGGGGGCACGATCGCGTCCACGAGCGGATGCTCGGGTGCGAGCACCATGTAGGTCGCGCCGAACAGGGTGTCGGGCCGCGTGGTGAACACCTCCACGGCGACACCGTCGTGCCCGACCACCGGGAACACGACGTTGGCACCCACGCTGCGGCCGATCCAGTTCCGCTGCATCACCTTGATCGGCTCGGGCCAGTCGACGAGGTCGAGGTCGGCGAGGAGCCGGTCGGCGTACGCCGTGATCGCGAGGACCCACTGCTTCAGCGGACGCCGGAAGACCGGGTGGTTGCCTCGCTCGCTGCGGCCCTCGGCCGTGACCTCCTCGTTGGCGAGGACGGTGCCCAGGGCGGGACACCAGTTGACGTCGGCCTCCTCGAGGTAGGCGAGACGGTAGGAGTCGACGACCCGCCGGCGGGTGGGCGTGTCGAGCTCCGCCCATGGCCGCGCGTCGGGATTGGCCGGGCTCTCCGGCACCCGTGCCCCCGATGCGAGCTCGGCCTCGAGCTCGGAGATCGGACGGGCGCGACCGGCGACGTCGTCGAACCAGGAGCCGAAGATCTGCAGGAAGATCCACTGGGTCCAGCGGTAGTAGGGCACGTCGGTCGTCGCGACCCCGCGGCGAGGGTCGTGGCCCAGACCGAGCGCCCGCAGCTGGCGGCGCATGTTGGTGATGTTGTCCTCGGTGGTGACCCGCGGGTGGCGCCCGGTCTGCACCGCGTACTGCTCCGCCGGGAGCCCGAACGCGTCGTAGCCCATGGCGTGGAGCACGTTGCGGCCGCGCATCCGCCAGTACCGGGCGAACACGTCGGTGCCGATGTAGCCGAGCGGGTGACCCACGTGCAGCCCGGCCCCGCTCGGGTACGGGAACATGTCGAGGACGTAGAGCTTCTCCTTCCCTGCGGCGCGCTCCCACCCCTCGGCGAGGGGCCCCGCGGGGTTGGGCGCCCAGAAGGTGTGGTCCAGTTCCCAGGCGTCCTGCCAGCGGGTCTCGATCTCGTGGGCCAGCCGCGCGTCGTACCGGAACTGCGGCCGCTCGTCGCTCGTCATGGTGGCCGAGCGTAGCGACGGGGACCGCGGCCACCCGGGCCCGGTCACGACGCGCCCCGCTGGTATCGTCTCCCATCCATTCGGGCCCGTAGCTCAGTTGGTAGAGCACCTCCATGGCATGGAGGGGGTCAGGGGTTCAATTCCCCTCGGGTCCACCTCACCTCGGCCGCCCCCGTTGCGACGCGGCGACGGTCAACGACGCCGGCTCCACACCGCCCAGAGCGGGTCGCCGGGGTGCCCGACGGGTGTGCGTCGCTCGACGACGGCCGGCTCAAAGCCGCCGGCGAGGCGGAAGTACTCGGACACGATCGCGCCGTGCTGCTCGTCGCCGGTCTCGAGCCAGCCCCGGATCGCCTTGGTCGGGAAGCACCGGTTCGAGTAGGTGCACACGAACGGGCCACCCGGGCGGAGAACCCGCCGCACCTCGGCGAACACCTCGACCGGCCGGACGAGATAGTCGACCGAGACGCAGCACACTGCGGCGTCGAACGACTCGGCGGCCATCGGCAGGGTCGGATGGGCGTTCAGGTCGTGCACCACTGCCTCGCTCGCCTGCACGTTCGCGGCCAGCTCGTCGGCGTTCAGGCCGAGCACGGTGAGGCGCCGCGGCGGCACCCGGAAGTGCGACACCCACGATGCCATCAGGTCGAGGACCTCGCCGGTGATCCCCATCTCCGCGTAGAGCGCACCTACCGCCGTGACGGCAGCGGCGTCGATATGGGTCACCAGGCGCGCCAACGAGTAGAAGCGCTCGTCGGGCGCGGGGTCGGCGCGGTCGAAGAAGCCGGGCAGGAAGGCGTCGATGACGCATTCTCCCATGGCTGTCCCCTGGCTGTCCCAGGCCAGGCGCACCCCCGCCACGAGGTCGTCGTAGTGTCGGGGGCACCCGTCCCGGGCCGGCGGCCCACCGAACCACCCACTCATCGCCAAGGAGCGCGTCGTGCAGGTCCATGAGTACTCGTTCGTCATCGACGCCCCCCGGGACGAGATCTGGGCGGCCATGCACCCACCGGTCGAGCGCCCCGGCACGATCCACGAGCCCCGGGTCATCGAGCACGGTCCCGTCCGCATCGAGATCGTGCTCGAGGGCGACGAGCAGGGGCGCGGCCTGGTCCGTCACTGCTTCTTCGCGGTGCCCCGGTACCTGCTCTCCGGCGGTCGGGCCCAGTCCTGGGAAACGGTGTCGGAGGTGCGCGCTCCCGAGTTCGCGCGCTACGACGCGATCGGCAAGCCCTTGTGGTCACGGGCGATGGGCTGGCAGCAATACGACGATCTCGGTGACGGCCGCACGCAGGTGACCTTCCACGAGGAATACCACGTGTTCAATCCGATCCTGCGGTTCCTGCTCGAGAAGCGCGTGCATCGCTTCATCTCGAAGGACAACGACACGCTGGTGAAGGCGGGGATCGAGGGCGCGCTCCGGGCGCGCGCAGCCCGTCGCACCTGACCCCCGGGCCCGCCACCGTGGCGCCGGTAGCCTGCGCCGGGTGATCGGGGTCATCGACTACCGGGCCGGCAACGCGCCCAGCGTCGGCTACGCGCTGGAGCGACTCGGCATCGCCCACCGCCTCGTCGACGCGGCCGCTGCGCTCGACGGGGTGGAGCGGATCATCCTGCCGGGCGTCGGCGCAGCGCAGGCCACACTCGCCTCGCTGCGGGAGTCGGGCCTGGTCGAGCCGCTGACCGAGCGGGTGCAGCACCGCGACACCCCGTTCCTCGGGATCTGCATCGGCCTCCAGGTGCTGTTCGACCACTCCGAGGAGGGCGGCACGGAGTGCCTCGGCTGGGTGCCCGGACGGGTGCGACGTTTCCCCGACACCCTGCGCGTCCCCCAGATCGGCTGGAACGCGGTACGGGCGACCCGGGCGCACCCGGTCACCGACGGTCTCGGCGACGACGCCTACTGCTATTTCGTGAACTCGTACTTCGCCGAGCCGGCCGACCCCGCCGACGTGCTCGGCGTCACCGACTACGGCACGGAGTTCTGCTCGGTCGTCGGCCGGGACAACGTGCTCGCGACGCAGTTCCACGCCGAGAAGAGCGGGCCCGTGGGCCTCGCTCTCCTCGAGCGGTTCGCCCGCTGGGACGGCACGTGCTGACCAAGCGTCTCATCGCCTGCTTCGACGTCGTGGACGGTCGCGTCACCAAGGCGCAGCAGTTCCAGGACAACATCGACGTCGCACCTGCGGCCGATCTGGCCCAGTCGCTCTACGAGGACCAGATCGACGAGATCGTCTTCTACGACATCACCGCGAGCGCGCAGAAGCGCAAGATCGACCTCGAGACCGTGCGGGCGGTCGCCCGGCACGTGTTCGTGCCGTTCACGGTCGGCGGCGGCATCCGCACGATCGACGACATGCACGAGGTGCTGAAGGCCGGCGCCGAGAAGATCAGCGTCGACTCCATGGCGGTGCGCAACCCCGACCTCGTCCGCCAAGGGGCCGAGGCGTTCGGTCGCCAGTGCGTCGTCCTGTCGACCCAGGTCAAGTTCCAGGGGATTCGCCCCGGCCTGCCGTCTGGGTACGAGGTCTTCATCGACGGGGCCCGCCAGGCGACCGGCCTCGACGCCGTCGACTGGGTGCGCCGGGGTGAGGATCTCGGCGCCGGTGAGATCGTGGTCAACTCGATCGACCGCGACGGCACGGCGTCGGGATACGACCTCGACATCACGCGTGCTGTGGCCGATGCCGTGAACGTACCGGTGATCGCGAGCGGTGGTGCCGGCACCGTGGAGCACATTGCCGACGGGCTCACTGCGGGCGGCGCCCAGGCGGCGATCATCAGCTCCATCCTCTACTCGCCACGGTTCGCGCGGAACCTGGGTGTGCAGGAACTGAAGGCTGCGCTCGCCGAGCGCGGTGTCCCGGTGCGCCCCTACGTGGCGGGCTGAGCCTCCGGCACGTCGAGGCTGGTCCGCGGGACGTCGGACCACAGGCGGTCGAGGTCGTAGAAGGCGCGGGTCTCGTCGAGGAAGACGTGCACCACGACGTCGCCGTAGTCCATGAGCACCCACGAGGCGTCGCCGAGACCCTCGACCGAGCGGGGCTTGCCCCCGTCGGCGGCGAACACGGCTCCCTCGACCTCGTCGACGATCGTCTTCACGAGGCGGACGTTGCTCGCCGACACCAGGACGAAGAGCTCGATGATGCCCAGGACCTCACCGACCTCGAGGATGACGACATCGGTGCCGTTCTTCGCCACGGCGGCCTCAGCCGCCACTCGGGCACGGACTCGCGCACCCGGGTCGGTCTCGGTCACACGCAGCGTCCGGTCGTCACCACACGCGAGTGTAGAGCCGGCGCGACCGCATCTCCGCGATCACGGCGGGTGGGACGAGGCCGTCGACGGGACGGCCCGCGGCGAGGCGCGCGCGCAGGTCGGTCGACGAGATGTCCAGCCGGGGCACGCGGACGTGCGCGACCCGCCATCCCGCGCCGGGCGGGTGCACGTCGAGGTCGCCGGCTCGCTCCACCACGACGACCGTCGCCAGCGCCCGTGTGTCGTCCAGCCGGCGCCAGGTCCCCATGTTCGCCACTGCGTCGGCGCCCAGCACGAGGAAGAGTTCCCGGTCGGGGGCCGTGAGCGCTTCGAGCGTGTCGGCCGTCACCGACGGCCCGTTGCGGTCGACCTCGACCGCACTGGCCTCCAGGCCCGCCACGCCCTCCGCCGCCGCGCGCGCCAGGGCCAGGCGGTCCTGGGCGCTGGCCACCACCCGGCCCCGCTTCTGCCACGGGTCCCCGGCGACGACGAACAGCACCCGGTCGAGGTCCAGCGCATGGCGGACCTCTGCGGCCGCGGCCACGTGCCCGTGGTGGACCGGGTCGAAGGTCCCCCCGAACACCCCGATGCGCTCCGCCATGGCCGGTGAGCGTAGGTGACCCGCCCCGTGACCGGTCGGTGTCCCCGGCTCCGTAGGCTGCAGGCATGCGGTCCCGAGACACCGGCGGTGGCGATCTCCATGTGCTGATCCGGGTCTGGCTCCCCGACCGTCCCGGCGCGCTCGGCCTCGTGGCCTCGCGCATCGGTGCCGTCGGCGGCGACATCGTGGGGGTGGACGTCGTCGAACGCGGCGACCGGGTCGCGATCGACGAGTTCGCCGTGGTCGTTCCCGACGACGGCCGGCTCGACATGATGGTGCGCGAGATCGAGGAGGTCGACGGTGCCTCGGTCGAGGAGGTCCGCCGGGTGGGGATCTTCCCCGACCCCCGGCTCGATGCGCTGGAGTCGGCTGCGTCGCTCTGCGAGGCCGGCTCCGGAGCCGAGCTCCGCGCGTTGCTCGTGCTGCACACCCGGAGGGAGTTCCTGGCCGACTGGGCCGCCATGCTCCAGGGCGAGGAGCTGCTCGCGGCCGACGGGGACGACGTCCCCGAGATCGCGAAACTCGTCGCGCTCGCAAGCGGCTTTGCGGCATCTCCCCTCGTCAGCGACGGCGTCGCCGGCCCCGAGGACCTCGCGGTGGCCCGTCTCCCCACGAGCGCAGCCGTGATCCTCGTGGGGCGCGCGGGGCACGTCTTCCGCCGGCGTGAGCGAGCCCAACTGCTCATGCTCGCCCGGGTCGCCGACCGCGCGTGGCACCTGCTCGACCGCCGACCCGAGCCGGAGGCCTGACCGCCATGGGGAGCCAGACATCGGCCCTCGTCGTGTTCACGCGCGACCTGCGGGTCCACGACCACCCGGCACTGCGCGCCGGAGCGGCCGCCGGTGCCGTCGTACCCCTGTTCGTGTTCGACGAGGCCATCCTCCGCAGTCGCTTCAACCAGCCCAACCGAACGCGCTACCTGCTCGAGGCCTTGGCCGATCTCGACGCGTCCCTGCGCGATCGTGGCGGGCGGCTCCTCACCCGACGCGGGGCCTGGGTCGACGAGGTGCTCGGTGCCGCCCGAATCGCAAGCGCCGACACCGTGCACGTCAGTGACGACGTCACGCCCTTCGCCCGGGCGAGGCTCGACGCTCTGGAGGCCGCGGCAACGGGTACAGGAATCGCCGTGCACCGTCATCCCGGGACCACCGTGGTCGCGCCGGGCGCGCTCGAGACCGGGAGTGGGGGCCACTTCCAGGTGTTCACCCCGTACTACCGGCGCTGGCTCGAGACGCCGCGCCGTCCCGTTCTCGGCGCCCCCGAGACCGTGAACGTGCCCCACGCGCTCACCCACACCCCGCTTCCCGACCTCGCCGATCTCGTCACGGGGGATCCGTCGCCCGAGGTCGTCGCCGGTGGCGAGACCGCCGCACGGGCTGCGCTGAACGCGTGGGTGCGTCGTCACCTCGTCGAGTACGGCGAACGCCACGACGACCTGCCGGGGGACGCCACCTCGCGGGTGAGCGCCGCGCTGCGCTTCGGGTGCATGTCCCCGGCGGAGATGGAGCACCGGCTCCGGAACCGACCCGGCGCCGAGCCGTTCGTGCGGCAACTGTGCTGGCGCGACTTCTACGCCCAGGCCCTCCTCGCGCGGCCCGACGCTGCGTGGGGCGACTACCGAGCGCGCGGTGACGAGTGGAACGCGGATCCCGAGCGCTTCCGGGCCTGGACCGAGGGCCGGACCGGGTACCCGGTCGTCGACGCCGCCATGCGCCAGCTCCGTCGTGAGGGGTTCATGCACAACCGGGCCCGCATGATCGTGGCGTCCTTCCTCACCAAGGACCTCTACGTGGACTGGCGCCTCGGAGCCCGTCACTTCCTCGACTGGCTGGTCGACGGCGAGATCGCCAACAACAGCCTGAACTGGCAGTGGACCGCAGGTACCGGCACCGACACCAATCCGCATCGGATCTTCAACCCGACGGTGCAGGGCCAGCGCTTCGACCCCGAGGGCGAGTATGTGCGCCGCTACGTGCCCGAGCTGAGCAGCGTCGTCGGGAAGGCGGTGCACGAGCCGTGGAAGCTTCCCGCCGACGTCCGCGCCACCTTGGACTACCCCGAGCCCATCGTGGACCACCGAGCGGCGGTCGCGGAGTACAAGGACCGTCAGGCCGAGCTCAGCGCTCGCCGTCGCAACGCCGCATCCTGAGACCGGCCGTCCGGCTCAGGCCTCGGCGATGGTGGCGATGAAGCGCTCGAGCTGACGGAGGTTGCGGCACTCGAACACGCCATCGCAGTACTTGGCGTACTCGCCGATGATCGAGTCACCGGTGTCCCAGTAGCTCCGCGGCTCGGGGTTCAGCCAGTAGACGTGGCGGGCACGCTTCTGGAGCGACTGGAGCACCCAGTTCTGGGAGGCGTGGTAGTTGTTGCGCGCGTCGCCGAGGAAGATCACCGACGTCTTCTGGGTGACCTCGCGCTCGTGGCGATCGTGATACACGGAGAACGCGTGGCCGTAGTCGGAGTGCCCGTCGACCCACACCACGTCGGCTTCGGTGTTCACCCTGTGCACGGCCTCGGAGATGTCGTCGGTGCCCTCGAAGAACCGGGTCACCTCGTCGATGCCGTCGATGAACACCCAGGACCGCACCCGGGAGAACTGGCTTGCCATCGCGTGCACGAACTGCAGGGTGAACCGGGCGAAGCTCGCCACCGAGCCCGAGATGTCGGCGATCACCATGATCTCGGGCTTCGACGGGTGGGGCCGCCGGAACTTCGGCTCGGCGGGCACCCCACCGTAGGCCATCGACGCGCGCACCGTGCGCCGGAAGTCCAGCTGCCCCCGGTGACGCCGCCTCCGCCGCTGCGCAAGGCGTGCCGCAAGCAAGCGGGTGAGGGGCTGGATCGCGCGCTGGAGCTGGATCATCTCGTCGCGCGACGCGTGCATGAAGTCCACGTCCTCGGGAAGCGGTTTGCGCAGCGTGCGGGCCATCGCCTCGACCCCGCGGTCCGCGACGAGCCGACGCCGGATCTCCTCCTCCACCATCTGACGCAGCGTGCGGAGACGGCGCTCGAACTCTTCGCGGGCGAGCCGCTCGCCAAGCGGGTCGTCGGGGACCTCGCCTCGCTCCTGGGCCTGGCCGAGCATGCGGGCCGAGAGGTCCTCGAGGTCGAGCTGACGAAGCGTGCGGTAGAGGTAGTAGGTGCCACCCACCGGCCGCCCGGGCTCCATTCCCGCGAACTGGCTCACCGCCGCCCCCGCCAGGCGGCGCATCTCGTCGAGGTCCATCGCCTGCAGCGCGCGCAGGAGCATCTCGGCGATCTCCTCACGGCTCAGGTCGCCGCCTGCACCCCCGCCCTGGATGTCGCCCGCCGCGCCCCCGAAGAGCTCGTCGGGCAGGTCGAGCTCGGCCCGGTCGGCCGCCGCAGGGCTGAAGAGCGAGAAGTAGACGTCGAAGACGGTGTCGAACGCGGCGCGGTGACGTTGCTGCTTCACGAGGGTGGCGCCGAGAACGGCCCGGAGCACCTCGCGCTCGCCGAGGTCGATGTGCTCGACCCCTCGCATCGCGTCGAGGTTCTCGGTCATCGAGACCGGCAGTCCCGCCGCGCGCAACTCGTGCACGAAGCCCTGGAGCACGTCGAGCATCGACTCGGCGGGGCCGACGGTGGTCATGGTCGCGGGTGCGTCCTGCGTCCGGTCAGCGCGGTAGGCGGGCCGCGCCCGGCGCCGCCGACGGGTTGGGCACGAGCTCCTTGCGCGCCTTGGCGATGTCCGACTGGTACTTCAGCAGCACGTGCAGCGTCTCGCCGATGGTCTCGGGCGTGATCTCCGACCGGCCCAGGTAGATGAGCGTGCGGGCCCAGTCGATCGTCTCCGAGATGGACGGCGCCTTCTTCAGGTCGAGCTCACGGACCGAACGCACCACCCGGGCGACCTGCTCCGCGAGCGCAGCGTCGATCTCGGGGACCCGGACCCGCACGATCTCGGTCTCGCGCTCGACGTCCGGGTAGTCGATGTGGAGGAAGAGGCACCGGCGCTTCAGCGCCTCGGAGAGCTCACGGGTGTTGTTCGAGGTCAGCAGGACCACGGGGCGCTGCCGTCCGACGATCGTGCCCAACTCCGGGATCGAGACCTGGAAGTCGGAGAGCACCTCGAGCAGCAGGGCCTCGGTCTCGATCTCGACCCGGTCGACCTCGTCGATGAGGAGCACCACCGGCTCCTCGGCCCGGATGGCCTCGAGCAGCGGTCGGGTGAGCAGGAACTGCTCCGAGAAGATGTCGGACTCGACCACCTCCCACGACGTCTCGTGCTCACGGTCGGCCTGGATCCGCAAGAGCTGCTTCTTGTAGTTCCACTCGTACAGTGCCTTGGCCTCGTCGAGGCCCTCGTAGCACTGGAGGCGGATCAGTCGGGCCCCGCGGCTCTCGGCGATGGCCTTGGCCAGCTCGGTCTTGCCCACGCCCGCCGGTCCCTCGACCAGGACCGGCTTCTCGAGCTTGTCGGCCAGGTAGACGACCCCGGCGATGTTGGCGTCGGCCAGGTAGTCCACGTCGCGCAGGCGCGTGACGACATCCGCAACCGACTCGAAACGATCACCCACAGTCTGCTCTTTCGCTCATACGGTCTGGCCGTCGCCCCACACGACGTACTTGTAGGTCGTCAGCTCACGGAGCCCCATCGGGCCTCGGGCGTGCAGCTTCTGGGTGGAGATGCCGATCTCAGCGCCGAAGCCGAACCGCTCGCCGTCGGTGAACCGCGTCGACGCGTTGACGATCACGACCGCTGCGTCGACCTCGTCGGTAAAGCGCCGGGCCGCCGCGAGGTCGCGGGTCACGATCGCCTCGGTGTGGCCGGTGCCGAAGCGGTTGACGTGGTCGATCGCCCGATCGAGGTCGGGCACCACCGCCACCGAGATCTTGAGGTCGAGGAACTCCCGGCCGAAGTCCTCGTCGGTGGCCAGGCCCATGGCCGGCACCCGCGCCCGGGCTCCGGCGTCACCGACCATCTCGACGTCGTGCCCGGCCAGAGCCGCCGAGACCCGGGGCAGGAACGCATCGGCGACGGCTTCGTGTACGACCAACGACTCGGCCGCGTTGCACACGCTCGTGCGGTTCGTCTTGGCGTTGACCGTGATCCGCAACGCCTCGTCGAGATCGGCAGCGGCATCGACGTACACGTGGCAGTTGCCGTCGCCGTCGATGATCACCGGCACGGTCGCAGAGTCTCGGATGCTCTGGATCAGCGCCGGCCCGCCCCGGGGCACGAGGCAGTCGACGTAGTCGGTGCACCGCATCACGGCCAGCGCCCCTTCGTGGGTGACGTCGTCGACCAAGGCCACGGCATCAGCGGGAAGGCCCGCCTTGGTCACGCCGTCGCGCAGGATGTCGGCGACCACACGGTTGGTCGCCAGCGCCGTGCTCGACCCGCGCAGGACCGCGGCGTTCCCCGACTTGAGGCAGATGCCTGCGGCGTCGCTGGTGACGTTGGGCCGGTTCTCGTAGATGACGGCGACGACACCGAGGGGGACCCGGACGCGCTGGATCACGAGGCCGTTGGGCCGGCGAGTTCCGTCGAGCATCTCCCCCACCGGATCGGGCAGCGACGCCACCTGGCGCAATCCCCCGGCCATGCCGGCAAGCCGGTCGTCGTCGAGGCGGAGCCGGTCGAGCGCCGATGCGGGCATACCCCCGGCCCGGGCGGCGTCGAGGTCGGCGGCGTTGGCCTCGAGCACCTCGGCGGCGCGGCCGACCAGGAGATCGGCGCCGTGGTGCAGCGCCGCGTTCTTCTCGTCGGTGGAGGCCGTGGCCAGCCGGCGGGACGCGACCTTGGCCCGGCGGGCGAGCTCCACGACGGCGTCCGACATCGGCCCGAGCATAGAGGGACGCACCCGAGCGACCGGGTGGGCTCGGGAGCGATGGGGTGGCGCTGGGGGCGCGCCCTGCGTCCAACACCCGCTGCAGCCCCCAGCCATGCCCCCCCTCCTTTCCCACCCTCACAAACCCCCCAAAAGAAAGCC
>JBJSXO010000048.1:0-23984 GCA_046086425.1 Actinomycetota bacterium
CGGGGAGGATCCCGGCGTCGCCTACGCCTACGCGAAGCGGGGGGTGCAGCGGCTGGTGCGGCGCACCGCGATCGCCTGGGGACCCGCCGGTGGGCGTATCAACTCGATGTCACCCGGCCTGATCGACACCCCGATGGGCCGCCAGGAGTTTTCGCAGCAGCCCGCGATGGCGACCATGCTCGAGCGCACGCCCCTGGGCCGCCAGGGCCGGGCCGACGAGCTCGCCGCCGTGGTGGCGTTCCTGTGCGGCCCCGAGGCCAGCTACGTGAGCGGGAGCGACGTGCTCGTCGACGGCGGCTGCACCGCCGGCGTGGAAGCGATGATCGCCGAGCTCACCGGCCTGGGCTGAGCCCGGCCGGAGCGGCGGGGCCGAGGTCGGACGCGCTCAGACCTGCGCGCCGACCGCGGTCGCCCAGTCCTGGTCGATGCGGAACTCCCCGGCCTTGTCGGTCTCGAGCACGACCACCGTCGCGGGCTCACGGTTGCCGGTGGCCGGATCGATGGTCACCGGCCCGGTCCAACCGCTGAACCCGGTCAGCTGGGTCAGGGCCGACGACAGCGCCGCGGTGGTGAACCCGCCGACCTCCTTCACGCCGGCGAGGAGGAAGTTCACCGAGTCGTAGGTGTACGGGCTCCACACGCCCGGCGCGTCGCCGAACTTCTTGGCGTAGGCCGCCACGTAGCGCTTGGCGCCCGAGAACTCGTTGGGTGCCGGCACCCCCACGACGGGGCAGGCCTGTGCCGCCTTCTTGCCGGCGGTCTCGATGAACCCCGTGGAGTACGCGCCGTAATCGGCGAGGCACTGGGCGGACACCTTGGCCGCCTGCATCTCCTTCGCCATGAGCCCCGCCTCCGGGTAATACGCGGCGAGGTAGATCACGTCCGGCTTCGTCGCCGCGACCTGGTCGATGGTGCTCGTGTAGCTCTTCGCGCCGGGTTCGATCGGTGCGAACGCGGTGATCGTCACCCCGGCACTCTGGAGCTCGCTCTGCAGCGCGGCCGCGACCGTCTGGGTGTACAGCGTGGTGTCGTCGTAGATGATCCCCACCGTGCGCGCGCCGAGCCAGGTGGTGAGGGCGTCGGCGGCGACCGGCGCGATCTGGTAGGTCATGGGCTGCAGCGTCAGCCCGAGGCCGTTGGTGCTGTCGGCCGAGGTCAGCCGGATCGGCACGAGGCCGGCCGAGATGTACAGCGGCAGCGTCTCGGCGCCGACCCCCGAGTTGTACGGGCCCACCACACCGTCGAGCCCGCGCGCGATGGCCTTCTTCGCGGCGGCCACGCCCACCTTCGGGTCCGCAGCGTCGTCGATGGCCACGATCTCGACCTTCCGGCCGCCGATCCCACCGCGCGCGTTGACCTGGCTCGCGGCGAGCTGCGCGCCCTTGAGCATCCCGGTACCGATGGCCTTCTGGTCGCCCGAGAGCGGGCCCTCGAGGCCGATGCGGATGGGGGCGTCCGCCGCCCCGGCCACCGGGGTCAGCGTGCCCCCGAGGGCGGCGGCGGCAACCAGGACGGCGGCCAGGGTGGAAAGGCGGCGGATGCTCATGAAGCTCTCTCTCGACGACGAGTCGGGCGGAAGGACCCTAGCCCTCCCCGCCAGTCGTAGGGTGCAACGGGTGAGCACCGGCACCGAGACGCGGGGTACGTGGCCGTCGCCGTGGCCGAGCGAGGACGGTGGCGCGCACCGGCCCTGCGCCCCGGCGCGCGGTGGTGGACCCGGGTTCGCGCCCGAGCGGGTCACCGTGACCTCCCGCAGCGCCCTGGCCGCCACCATGGTCGTGCTGCGGGACCCGGGCGAGGTCTACCTCCTCGGACACACCGGCGGTCCCGACGCGGTGTCGTGGGTGGAGCAGATCGACCCCGTCACCCTCGAGCCCCGGCGCCGGTCGGCCGACCTGGCCGGCGGGCCGGCGTGGCCCGGCGGCCTCGCCGCCCACGTCGACGGCTCGTTGCACGTGGTCTTCGGCAACCACGCCCACCGGCTCGCGTCCGACCTCCGGGTGCTCGCCTCCTCTCCGCTCCCCCGCGCCCGGCCCTACAACAGCTTCGTCGTGCTGCCCGACGGCCACCTGGTCACCAAGGACTTCGGCGGTCGCCTCCCCGGCGAGGACGCCGCTTTCGATGAGCCGGCCGAGCTGCTCGTGCTCGACCCCGAGTCCCTTGCGGTGGTCGCCCGCGCCACCGCCCCCGAGCCGTCGGTCGCGCGGCTCTCCGCGCTCGGGGCCACGGTCTACGTGGTCGGCACCACCGCGTTGCACCGCTTCGCGTGGGACGGCGCCCGCCGCTCGCTGATCCGCGACGACGGGTTCACGCCGCAGTACCGCACCGCCTCGGGCCAGACCTACGGCTGGGACGCCGTGCTCGCCCTCGGCGCGGCGTGGTTCCTCGACAACGGCGCGGGGAGCGAGCGGTTTACCGGATGCTTCCGTGGGCTCGGCGTCTCGGACGCGCCGCTGCACCTCGTGCGGGTTGGCCTGGACGACGCCTCGGTGACCCTCACCGAGATCTGCGGCCGCCCCGGTGGCCTCGTCGCCAACCCACCGGTCGTGGACCCGACCCGGCGCATCGTCGTCGGCTACGACAGCGGCAACGGCGTGCTCGCGGCCTTCGACGTCGGCCCCGACGGGACGACGAGCCCACGCTGGACCCGGGACCAGGACCACGCCGGCCATCCGCTGCTGTTCCCGGACACCGGTGAGCTCGTCACCGGGGACTACGACCTCGACCGCGGTGCCGACCAGGTGGTGGTGCTCGACATCGAGACCGGCGCGGAGCGGCTGCGGGTCGACTCGGGCAGCCCGGTGCAGTCGGTGCTCTTCCCTGCCGCCGGGTTCGGTGGCGACGTCTACACCTGCTCGTTCACCACGGTCACGCGGGTTGCCCGCGCCGAGCGCACACCCCACGCGTGATGCCGCACCTGACGGTTCGCCACCTCCGCCGGCGGTCCCGGGCCGTGGTGCTGCTGCTCCACGGCGGCGCCGAGGCCGGGCTCGAGCCGGTGTCGCGCTGGGCGGGGCCACCACTGCGGATGGTCCCGTTCGGGTGGGCCATCCACCGTCGGAACCGCCGCGTCGCGGTGGCCCGACTCCGCTTCCGCCGCCGGGGCTGGAACGGCGTCGCTGCGCACCCACTCGAGGACGTCCGCGCAGCGCTCGAGCGCCTCGACCGTCGGGCCTCCGGGCTGCCGGTGGTGCTGGTGGGCCACTCGATGGGCGGGCGGGCCGCCATCGCGACCGCGGGCGAGCCGAGCGTGCTCGGTCTGGTCGCGCTCGCCCCGTGGATCCCCGCCGACGATCCCGTCGACCAGGTCGCCGGACGGCACGTGGTGGTGATCCACGGCAGCGACGACCAGCGCACCTCGCCGGTGGCGTCGGCCCGCTTCGCTGCGCGCATCACCGGGATCGCCCGGTCGGTGCGGACCGAGACCGTCCCGGACGGCGACCACGCGATGCTGCGTCACGCGCGCCGCTGGCACCGCCTCACGGCCGACGCCGTCGCCACGATGCTCGCGGCCGCGGATCCGGACGGGACGGATCGCGACACCCACTCCGCCGAACCGTCCTAGATTCGTCGCGTGCCCGCCGACCCCACGCACGTCCCCGTCGACTTCGCCGCGCGCTACGGCCCCTGGGCTCTCGTGCTCGGCGCCTCGCACGGCATCGGCGCGTCGTTCACCCGCGAGATCGCCCGCCACGGTGTGCACGTCGTCATGGTCGCCCGCCCCGACGACGGAGTCCATGACGCCGCCGTGGCCGTGCAGCGCGACTTCGGCGTGCAGACACGCGCGCTCGAGATCGACCTCGTCGCCGACGGGATGCTCGAGCACCTCGCGGCGGGCACCGCCGACCTCGACGTCGGTCTGGTCGCGTGCGTCGCGGGCGGCACCGACTCGGTGGGGCGCTTCCTCGACCACCCGGCCGCACGCGCCGAACGGCTCGTCCGGCTCAACTGCGTGGCTCCGGTCCTGGTGTGCCACCACTTCGGGACCCGCCTGCGCGACCGGGGCCGGGGTGGCATGGTCCTCATCTCGTCACTGGCGGGCATCAGCGGGGCCGACGGCACCGTGGCCTACTCCGCGGCCAAGGCCTTCGACCTGGTCCTCGCCCAGGGCCTCTGGGCCGAGCTGGCGCCCCGTGGCGTGGACGTCATCGGGCTGGTCCTCGGCAACGTGCGCACGCCCACCCTGCTCGCCAGCGGCGCGCGCTTCGACCCCGACGACTTCCCGGGGATGGAGCCCGACGACGTGGCTCGCGAAGGCCTGGCCCGGCTCGGCCAGGCCCCGATGTGGGTCGTGGGTGACGACACCCGGGCCGTCTACGACGCACTCCGCGCCCTGCCCCCGGCCGATGCCATCGGGGCCGTGAGCGCCGGGATGCGGGCCCAGTACGGCTGGGACCCGCCCTGATCCCCGATCCGCCCCCTGGCCGGCCCGGTCCGACCGGCACCGGGAGCCTGCGTACGACAGCCCCGGCCCCCGTGGGGCAGCATGCAGCCATGCCGAGACTCGCCGACAAGGTCGTCATCATCACGGGAGCCGCCACCGGCATCGGCCGCGCCGCGGCCGAGCTGTTCGCCGCCGAGGGGGCCCGCCTCGTCGTCGCCGACTTCGCCGAGGAGGCGGGCCGAGCAACGGTGGACGCCATCCGCACCGCCGGCGGCGAGGCCGCGTTCGTCGCGGTGGACGTCGCCGACGAGGCCCAGGTCGCGGCGATGGTGGGGTTCGCGGTGGCCACCTACGGGGGCCTCGACGTGCTCTACAACAACGCGGGGATCTTCCCGGCCGACGACGGCGGCGCGACCGACACCCCGGTGTCCACGTGGGACCGGGTGATGGACGTGAACCTCAAGGGCGTCTGGCTCGGGTGCAAGCACGGGATCCCGGCGATGATCGCGTCCGGGGGTGGGTCGATCGTCAACGTCGCCTCCTTCGTTGCCCACATGGGCGCGGCGACGCCGCAGATCGCCTACACCGCGAGCAAGGGCGGGGTGGTCGCGCTCACGCGTGAGGTCGCGGTCGAGCACGCCCGCAGCGGGATCCGCGCCAACGCGCTCTGCCCAGGTCCGGTGGAGACCCCGCTGCTCGCCGAGCTCATGAGCGACCCGGCCCGGCGGGCCCGGCGGCTCGTGCACATCCCGATGGGCCGGATGGGCCGGGCCGAGGAGCTGGCCCGGGCGGCACTGTTCCTCGCGAGCGACGACTCGTCGTTCATGACCGGCGCGTCGCTCCTCGTCGACGGCGGGATCACTGCGGCGTACACGACCCCCGAATAGCACCACCCACCCACGACCGAGGAGCACGTATGGCAAGCACCGGCCGGGTTCATGTCGACGACCTCCTCGCCCGCATCGCAGCAGGCGCGATCGACACCGTCCTCGTTGCGTTCGGCGACCTGCAGGGGCGCCTCGTCGGCAAGCGGGTGACCGGCCGGTTCTTCCGCGACCGGGTGGTCACCGACGGTATCGACGCGTGCCGCTACCTGCTGGCGGTGGACGTCGACATGAACCCGGTGCCCGGGTACCAGTTCGCGAGCTGGGAAGGCGGCTACGGCGACGTCGTGTGCCGGCCCGACTTCGCCACCCTGCGCGTGGTGCCCTGGCTCGAGCGGACCGCACTAGTGCTGTGCGACTTGTTCGACGAGCACACCGGTGAGCCCGTCGCGGTGTCGCCCCGCCAGATCCTGCGCGCCCAGATCGAGCGGGCCGCCGCGCTCGGGTACACGGTGAAGTGCGGCTCCGAGCTCGAGTTCTACCTGTTCCGCGACTCGTACGAGGAGGCGCAGGCCAAGGGCTACGCCGACCTGACGCCCCACGCACCGCACAACGAGGACTACCACATCCTCCAGACGACCCGCGACGAGTACGTCATCCGCGCGATCCGCAACGCGATGGACGCCGCCGACATCCCGGTGGAGTTCTCGAAGGGCGAGGCGGGGCGGGGCCAGCACGAGATCAACCTCGAGTACGCCGACGCGCTCGAGATGGCCGACCGGCACACGATCTACAAGAACGGCGCCAAGGAGATCGCCCACGCGGCGGGCCGGGCGGTCACCTTCATGGCCAAGTACACGATGGCCGAGTCGGGCTCCTCGTGCCACGTGCACTCCAGCGTCTGGGACGCTGCCGGCGCCACCTCGCTGATGTGGGACGCCGACGCCCCCGAGCACCTCTCCCCCGTCTTCCGCCACTGGCTCGGCGGGCTGCTCGCGCACACCGGGGAGCTGGCCTGGATGTTCGCCCCGACGGTGAACTCGTACAAGCGCTACCAGCCGGAGTCGTGGGCCCCGACCGCCCTGGCCTGGGGACGCGACAACCGCACCTGCGGCTTCCGGGTCGTGGGCCACGGGGCCGGCCACCGCGTGGAGTCACGGATCCCCGGCGCCGACGCCAACCCGTACCTCGCGTTCGCCGCGACCATCGCCGCCGGCCTCGAGGGCATCGAGCGCGGCATCGAGCCGCCCCCGCGCTTCGACGGCAACGCCTACGCCGATCCGGGCCTGCCCCGGGTGCCGTGGAACATCGCCGACGCGATCGATGCCTTCGCCGGGAGCGACCTCGCGGCCCGCGCGTTCGGTGCCGAGGTGCACGCGCACCTCCTCAACACCGCGCGCCAGGAGTGGGCGGCGTTCTCCGGGGTGGTCACCGACTGGGAGCGGCGGCGAACCTTCGAGCAGTACTGAGGCGCCGGGGGCGCGGACCGGGCTACCGGTCGGGATCGCCGGTCTCCGCCCAGCCGTCGGTGAACCCGGTGAGTCCGCTCGGCGCGTGCGGGCCGAAGGCCAGCTGCTCGAGCACACCGACACCGCGGCGCTCCCCCATCTGCACCCGGCACAGGGTCTGGATGTGGATCGAGGACGGGTCCGTCGGGTCGAAGTCGCCGATCGCGATGGACTCGCCCCCGACCTCGAGCGCGCCGTGATTCGATCCGTGCGAGAAGTGCGGATGCGTGTACCCGATGCCGCGCATGCGGAAGGTGAGCAGCTTCTCGAACTCGATGTCCGCCAGCGCGGTGCCGTCACGGCGGCGGAGCGTGATCCGGGCCTTCTCGATCTCCCGGCGCCCCGGCATCCACTCGAGGCGGTACTCGCTGCGGGCGAGGTGCTCGGGCTCGGTCGGGTCGCCGAGCACGGGCACGATCAGGGCCTGCTCGAGCCAGCGCTCCCCGTCGGCGCGCTCGAACAACGCCAGGTGGGTGCAGCAGTCGTCGAAGTGGAGCGGCGCCCACAGCCAGAAGATCTGCATCGCCGTGGGCTCGAAGTTGGTCGGGGCCTGCTGCCCCACGCCGCGCACGCCCCACGAGCGGTCCCGGGTCGCGTAGGTGCGCGCGGGATCGACCGCGATCGTCACCCCGGTCGGTAGCGCAACGGTGCCCTCCCACGTCCCCCACTGGGTGAGGCGGGTGTAGTCCATCATCGGCACGTTGTTGCGCACGATCTGCTGGCGGGGCTCCTCGATGGCCTCGGTGCGGGCCCGGAACACCAGGTCGGCCGTGATGCCGTGGTCGTTGGGCTCCACCACGTAGCGCAGGGTCCGCAGCGGCTCCACGACCTCGATGCGCAGCGGCCCGATCGCAGTGGACCGGTCGACGGGCATACGGCCCGACGCGAACACCGAGTGCTCGACGCCGTCGTGCACCACGGAGAACGCGGCGTCGATCACACCCCGGTTCGGGTAGTGCCCCATCGCCCCACCGAGGAAGAAGGCACCGTCCCGGTCGTAGCCGTTGAACCAGTACCGGTCGTAGTGGTTGGGGTCGGCCGACACCGGCTGCGCGATCGGCGCCGGGGTCTGATGGATCGGGTAGTCGTCGAAGGGGGTCAGCACGACCCGGTTCCTGCGGCGAGCGGTACCACGACCTCGGCACCGAATCCGGCCAGGGTGTCAGGCGGCGCGAAGTCGCAGAACCACGTGTACACCCGCTGCACGCCCTGGGCCTCGAGCGCCGCGTAGTGCTCGGCGAGCTCCGGGCCGGTGCCGATCACCGGCTTCGAGTAACCGAACCGGCGCATGGTCGTCTCGGTCACCTGGGCGCGCGCGGCCTCGTCGGGAACGTACGCGACCATCTGCTGGATGGACACGCCGGCGTCACCGACCTGGTCGCGCAGCTCCGGCACGCGGTCGATCATCCCGACGTGGACGTTCCACCAGTCGGCATACTCGCGCACCAGGGCCAGCGTCTTCGGGCCCACGCCACCGATGACGATCGGGATCCGCGCCAGCGGCGTCGGTTCCTGGCGCGCGCCCTGCAGATGGTGGAACTCGCCCGCGAAGTCGAGCGTCTCGCCGGCCCAGAGGGCGCGGAGCACCGCCAGGGTCTCGCGGAGGCGCTCGACCCGGGCCCGAGGCTCGGTGGACCCCGCGCCAAACACGGTGAACTCGGTCGGGACCGATCCCCATCCGATCCCGAGCTCGTACCGGCCCCCCGACGCGTGGTCGATCGACACCGCCTCGCGGGCGAGCATCGCCGGGTGCCGGAACGCATCGCAGAGCACGAGCGAGCCGACGCGCAGGGTCGAGGTGTGCGCCGCGATCCAGGTGCTGGTGACCATGGCCTCGAACATCGGCTGGTCCTCGGCCATCGGGGGCGCGAGGTGGTCCATCCCGGTGATCCCCACGAAGCCGGCCGCCTCCGCGGCCTGGGCCCGCGCAACGAGCTGGTCGAACGACAGCCGCATCTGGGGCAGGAACAGGTTGAACTCCATCAGTCACCCATCGATCACTCGTCGGGCAGCTGGTAGCTGTCCCGGTCGGACTCCCGGGGCTGACGACCGGTCCGGAACGGGCTCAGCGGCGCGTCGACCAGGAGGAAGCGGTCCAGTCCGGTCGCGATCTCCGCCTGCTGCGTGCGCCAGGTCCGGAGGACCGGGTGCGACCGCGTCGCCTTCTCCAGCTCGGCCCAAGCCTCCCAGGTGGGAACGGCCCACAGCACGATCGCCTCGGAGTCGTCCTTCATCGCGGTGACGAAGGCGCCGGCGAGCTCCCACCCGAACTGCTCGTAACGCGGCGCCTGTTGCTCGCGCACGAGATCGTCCACGTAGTGCCACGCCGAGTCGGGCTCCACCGTGACCAGCTCGTGCGCGTAGCACTCGCCGCGGACCCCGTCGGCGCACAGCTCCTCGATCGTGCGGGTCCAGGTCCCGGGCACGAGCAGGCGGTCCAGACCACCGCTGCGGAACTGGGCCGCCCGGGCCCACCAGGCGGCCAGCGCCGGGTCCTGGAGCGTGGGGTGGTTGAACTCGTGGCGAAAGGAGGTGGCCATCCCGTCCCAGCCGTCCTCCTCCCACATGTTCACCACCTCGGGCCAGCGCCGGGTGGTGCCCACGGTCCCCCACACGCCGTAGCAGAGCTGGTTGCGCTCGCGCTGACCGATCGGCGAGAAGTTCGCCGTCATGTGGTGCATGTAGTTGGCCCGGTTGTGGCCGATGATGTCGATGAACTCGTGGATGTAGATCTTGTGGTTGGGCACCCGGGCTCCTGCGCCGTCGGTGTCGGGCTGCGACCGTCGAGACCGCGACCTCAGGACAGCTCGATGTCGTCCCAGTCGACGTGGGTGCAGAGCCGGTGGTACTCGGGTCCGTACCAGGGCGCGTTCACCTGCATCCGCCCGTAGTCGTTGATGTAGTAGTTCTTGTCGGGAGCGCCTTCCTCCTGCATGAGCAGCAGCTTCGAGGCTTCCTCGTCGAGGTCCTCGTTGTAGCGCGTGAAGGCGCTCTCCTTGACCTTGACCCGGGACTTGCCCTCCCCGAGCATCCGGGTCAGCAGCGTGGCCGCGTACGCCGACCAGATCACGTACCAGATGGGAAGGCCCGTGCCGCCCGACAGCGGCTGCGAGTTCGGCCCGTAGAGCATGAACAGGTTGGGGAAGTGCGGGACCATCATGCTCAGGTATGCACGCGGGCCGTCCTTCGACCAGAAGTCGTGGATGCTCACACCGTCATGACCGATGTAGTCGGCCGGCCAGAGGTACTTCATCACCTCGAACCCGGTGGCTGTGACGAGCGTGTCGATCGCGTACACGGTGCCGTCGGCGGTCTCGACCCCCTCGGGCGTCAACCGGACGATCGGGTCGGTCACGAGCTCGACGTTCTCTCGGGTGAGGGCGCGGTACCAGCCGTTGTCGACGACCGGGCGCCGCGAGAACGGGGCGTAGTCGGGCACCAACTTGGCGATCAGCTCCGGGTCCCCACCGGTCTGCGCCTCGATGTAGGCGGTGAGGTCCTTGCGCAGCTGGTCGTTCATCGGGTTCCAGTGGCCGCCCTTGGCCCGGTGCTCCTCGTCGGGGATGAGGAAGCCGTGGGTCTGGAACAGTCCGGCGATGGCCATGTACCGCCACCAGTTCCAGTACCCGGGAAAGTTGTCGAGGAGCCAGAGGACCTCGGGCTCCATCAACTGGCCATACTTGTCGCGGGGGCTGATCCACTGGGGCGTGCGCTGGAAGACGTACACCTGCGCCGCCGTCTCGGCGATCGGGGAGAGCAACTGCACTCCGGTAGAGCCGTTGCCGACGATGCCGATGCGCCGGCCGGCTGCACTCCATCCGTCGGGCCACCGCGCCGGGTGGATGATGTCGCCCGCGAACGACTCCGAGCCCTCGAAGTTCGGGAACTTCGGGTTGGCGAACGTGCCGACCCCGTTGACGATGGCGTTGGCCTCGATGGTCTCGATGCCGTCGGGCGTGTCCACCTCGAGCACCCACTTGTCGCGGCTCTCGTCGAAGGTCGCGCGCTTGAGATCGTGGGAGAAGCGGGTGTTGGCGTACACCCCGAACTTCTTGGAGACCATCTCGAGGTACTCGCGGACTTCCTTGCCTCGCCCGAAGTACTCGCTCCAGCGGTACTCCTTCTCGAAGTTGAACTCGTAGGTGATCGAGATCGTGTCGACGCGGATGTCGGGGTACCGGTTGACGCTCCAGGTGCCGCCGGGCTCGGGCCGGCGCTCGAGCAGCACGTACGGGAGGCCGAGGCGCTCGCACTGCACACCCATCGCCAGACCGGAGAAGCCGCTGCCGATGATCGCGACGAGGAAGTCCTCGGGGATCTCGGGCTTGGCGCCCGGCCACTCGATCATGAACGGGAAGTCCTTGAACGCCGGGAGGTCACGACGGGCCTCGAACTCGAGGTCACCCATCTCCTCCTTCGTCGCGAGGTTGCACAGCACCCGCAGCTCGTCCTCGGGGGGCTCGGGCGGCATCCCGGGCCCGGCGTGCTCCTCCAGCCAGGCCGTGGCCTTGTCGATCAGGAGCGTGCGCTGGGCGTCGTCCATCTGCAGCGCCATCGGCAGCGCGGCGATCTCCGGGTCGTGCGTGTGCATGTGCAACGCGACCCGCACGCCGTTGAGGTCTGCGAGCTCGACCGCTCGCCGGATGAATGCCGGGTCCACCGTGGCTCCCATCGGTCTCGCTCCCTCTGAGGTACGGGTCGGGTAAACGCTCCCACGCTAACCGGATCCGACGTCACGTCAGGCTCCGGGCAGGCGCCGGCGGCTCAGCGGCGCGGACGGGTGGACCGGAGGCGGAACTCCCCGACCTCGGTGTAGACCACGTCCCCGAACGGCGACGGTGACGCGACCCTCGAGTCGTGGGTGGCCCGCAGCAACAGGCCCGTCGCCGTCGCGTACCACTCGTGGGTGTCCTCGGTACCGGTCTGGTCCCCCGCCAGGGTGCGCTGTAGCCGGTAGTGGTAGGCGGGCACCACCCGTCCGCCGACGTCGAGGTCCTCGACCCCGACGAAGGTGTTGGTGCCCGTGGACTCGACGCGTGTGGAGCGCTCGGTGCTCCGGCCTGTGCACGACGCTGCCCAGCTGTCGCCCGGTGCGGCCGCGACCCGGATCACCACACTCGGCGGGTCGCAGGAGAACACGCTGGTATCCGTCGCCGAGAAGGCGACGAAATCGAAGCGCTGGAACACCGTTCCGCCGACGTCGAGGAGCGCATCGATGCCGGGGCAGTACCGCTGCGAGCGCCAGTGGTTCGTGCTGAAGTCGATCCGCAGGCTCCAGCAGCCGTCGGCCCGGTGACGCACGGTGGCCGGCATGACCGGACCCCACTGCTGCTCGGTCCCGCCCAGCGAGAGCCGCTCCGATCCCGACGCCACGTACCGGTAGACGCCGGCGTCCGGACGGAGGAACCCACCGCTCTCGTCGCCGCGCGAGCCGGAGCGGTAGCGCTCGACCACGTCACGCGTCGCTACCGGCTCCGCACCGCGGTTGCTCCAGGCGATGGCGAACGCGATCATCCCCGCGCCGAGTGCACCCACGACGACGCCGGCGATGATCCACCGTCGGCGGCGCGCGGGCGTCGTCACGGACAGGACTGCGACCCGCGCGGCCGGAAGATCGGGAGCGCGACGCCGTCGCCGGCGGGGTCGAAGTGCACCTCGCCCAGCAGGCCGACCACCAGGTCCTCGCGCGCGACGTCGGTGACCCGGGTCAGGATCCGGACCACCCCCGACGTGCCGTCGAGCTCGACCACCGTGGTGTTGTACGCGCCCAGCGCGGCCAGGGCCGGCACGATCGGGCGCTCCACCCACGTGTACGAGTAGACGGTGCCGAGGCCGGGGTGGGGGTCCCAGTCCCACGCGAGGGAGCTACACGAGTAGCAGACCTCGGTCGGGGGATGACGGTGCACCCCACACGCCGTGCAGCGCTGCACGACAAGCTCCCCACGACCGGCCGCGCTCCAGTAGCCCACCGAGGTCGCGTCCGGACGCGGACCGGGGAGCCCGGGCATCTGCTCGCTCACCCGGGCGCTCCGGTGAGGATCATCCCGCTCGTCGGCGACGGGCCGGCCCCGCCCACCACGAGGACGTTCGTCGCTCCGGGGATCTGGTTGATCGCGGTCCCCCGGATCTGGCGTACCGCCTCGTTCACGTGGGTCATCCCGTGGGTGTAGGCCTCGGCGAGGTTCCCCCCGTGCGGGTTCACCGGCAGCGGGCCGTCGAGACCCAGGTTGCCGTCGTTCACGTACGGGCCGCCGTCGCCCTTCGGGCAGAACCCGAAGTCCTCCAGGCTCATGATCACCATGGCGGTGAAGTGGTCGTAGACCATCGCCACGTCCATGTCGTCGATGTCCATCCCCGCCAGCCGGTAGAGCTCCGACGCCACCGCGCGCTGACCGCTGGACGCGAAGTCCTCGTCGGGCTGGTTGTAGAAGCTCATCAGCGCGTTCCCGAAGCGGAACGGCGCACCGACCCCGGCCGCGGCGATGTAGGCCGGCGGGTGCGGTGTGTCCCGGGCCCGCTCGGCGGAGGTGACCACCACGGCGCAGCCGTAGTCGGTCTCCATGCAGAAGTCGAAGAGCCGGAGCGGATCGGCGATCATCTGGCTCGCGTGGTGGTCCTCGACGGTGATCGGCGTGCGGAACCGCGCCTCGGGGTTGTTCGCCGCCATCTCACGGGCGTGCATCGTGACGCGCGCGAACTGCTCGGTCGTGGTGCCGTAGAGGTGCATGTGGCGGCGGGCCGCCAGCGCGAACATCTGGCCGGGCGCCTGCAGGCCGTAGGGCACGCTGTACTGGACGGGGCCGCCGATCGTCGGGGTCCCCTGGCCCATCTGGCCGAAGGCCTGGCCGTAGCGGGCCCCGGCCTCCATCGTCATCACCTTGTGCACCACGACGTAGTCGGCCTGCCCGGTCGCCACCGCCATCGCTGCGTTCTGGAACGCCCCACACATCGACGCGCCCCCGCCGCCCCAGGTCTGCGCCGTGTACCGGAGCTGCCGCCCGCCGAACGCCTCGAACAGCTCCGGGGGGTCGATCGGCGTGTAGTACGAGCTGAAGCCGTCGACGTCCTTGGGTGAGATGCCCGCATCGGCGCACGCCGCCGTCACGGCCTCCACCACGAGGCGCAGATGCCCCTTCTCGGCGTGCTCGCCGCGCTTGCCGAACGGCACGTATCCGAAGCCGACGATCGCGGCCTGGCCTCTGAGGTCGATCACGCAGGGTCCCCGGTCACGGGTGGCGCCAACCCGAGCTCGGCGAGCACGGCGTCGGTGTCCTGCCCGCACAGCGGCGCGTCACCGAGCACGGAACGGCTGCGCGAGAACCGCATAGCGCCGCCGAGCGCGGGTACTCGTCGAGGGTGGGATGGTGCGCCGGCACCCGCAGCCCGAGCTCCTCGGCGATCGCCCCGAACGCGAAGGTGCGGTCGAGCCCGTGGGGTGACACCGCCACGACGGTGACGCCCAGGGGGACGAGTCGGTCCTCCCACTCCTGCGCGCTGGCGCGCCGGAACGCTGCGGCCAGCCGCGCGCCGAGGTCGGCGTCCGCACCGGGATCGGCGTCGAGATCGACACCGAGGTGCGCGGCCAACGTTGCCTGCGCCGCGGGTCGGCTGACCGCGCACATCACCCAGCCGTGGGCGGTCTCGTACAAGCGGTGCAGCGGGCCGAGGCCGAGCAGCTCGTCGTCGGGTTCGGGAGTGGGCAGGCCGTGGGGCCCGATGACCGAGGTATCGGCCAGCGCGTGGGCGACCGTCGAGAGCATCGACGTCCGCAGCACGTCCCCGCCACCGTGGCGCACCTTCCCCAGGATCCCCAACACCAGCGCAGTGCCCACGCCCAGCGCCGCGACACCGTCGGAGTTCGCGGGCGAGCTGGCACCGGTCACCAGCCGCATCGCCGTGCGCTTGACCGTGAGCAGGTCGAGATCCGGCCCGCTCGGGACCAGGCCGACACCGCCGACGTTGCGCACCGCCATGCCCGACGCCGCCCCCATCGTCGGCGCGAACGCGGGCCGGTGCCCGCAGGGCGGCCCTTCGCCGTAGCCCGGTGCACTCACGTACACGAGGTCGGGGTTCAGCGCGAGCAGGTCCTCGGTTGCGGCACCGAGACGGTCGACCACCCCGGCCCGGAAGCTCTGGAGCACGGCGTCCGAACGCCGCACGAGCGCGGCGAGCGCGGCGCGCCCATCGTCCGTCGCCAAGTCGAGGACGACGGATTCCTTGCCCTGGAGGACCTTGATCCCCGACAGCTCGGGGAAGGGCATGAGATGCCGGATGGCGTCGCCGTCGGCCGCCTCGATCTTGATCACCCGGGCACCCTGCTCGGTGAGCACCGTCGCGCCGAACGGCGCCGCAAAGAAGCTGCCGATCTCCACGATGGTGACCCCCGCGAGCGCCGGCGCGTCGTCCGCAGCCCGTTGACCGACATCACCGCGATCGCCGCGCGTGTCCGCACCCCGGGGCGCCTCCGCGAGCACGGCGGCGACGACACCGGCCCCGGAGTCGAGGTCCGGTGGCGGGACCGCAGGATCCACTGCCCAGTGCCGGGCGAGCACCAGGCCGGCGGGGACGCGCGTGCCCGACGCGCTCGCCCCGACCCGTCCGTCGGCGACGAGCTGCTCGTGGCCCAGCGTTGCTGGCCCCGCGCGGTAGCGGTCGGCCCACACATTGGGATCGGCGTCGAACACCGCAGCCCACTCGTCGGCGGTACGCGCCCGCACCGCGGCGAGCAGCGTCTCCCAGAACGCGACACGCACTGCGGGGTCGTCGGCCTCCTCACGGGCCAGCACCTCCGGATCGGTCGGGTCCAGGTCGCACGCCCGGAGAAACGCGTGCCACAGACGGTCGGTGGTCTGGGAGAACTGGAGCCAGTGCCCGTCCTTGGAGAGGCCGACGAAGAGCCGGAAGAACATCGGCGTGTGCGGCACCAGGTTGTCGGCATCGATCGCCGACCCCGACGCAAAGGCCTGCGAGTACCGGTCGGCCAGCACGTGCAGCAACCAGTTCCACGTGTCGTAGGCCACCACCGCCTGAGCCAGCGAGGTGGATACCTGCTGGCCGCACCCGCTGCGCTCACGCTCGACCAGCGCACCGACGATGCCGTGGAGGGCGACGTGGGCTGCGGCCACCGACGCGTACGGGGTGCTGACGAAGGCCGGGCCCGGTCGTGCCGTGAGACTGCCGAACGCAGTCGGCCCGCCCATCACTGCCATCACCGACGACTCCCAACCCTCGACCCCACTCAGGCGCGAGTCGTCGCCGAACCCACTGATGCGTGCGTGCACCAGGCGCGGGTTCTCGGCGCAGAGGTCGTCGGCCGCGAGCCCGAGCCGAGCCGCGACTCCGGGGGCCCAGTTGTCGACGAAGACGTCGCTGCGGGCCACCAGCGCCCGGGCCCGCTCCCGGTCCTCGCCTCGGTGCAGGTCCACGCAGAGGCTGTGCTGGCCCCGAGCCCAGAACTCCCACGCCGACCGGCCCCGCAGCCGCGAGCCTCCGGGAGGCTCGAGCAGCCACACCTCGGCGCCGGCGTCGGCGAGCTGCTGGCCGACGATCGCGGCCGGCAGGGCATTCGCCGTGGTCACGACGCGGATGCCCGCGCACGGCAGCCCGGATGGCGCGTCCTTCGTCCCCTGCACCGAGCGGAGTCGAGCATCCCCGGATCCGACTGTCAACTTCCCGGGCGGGCGGCAGGACTCGGAATCCGGGGGTCCGGTCTGGCTACCAGAACATGTGATGACCGTCGTCGGGATCGTCGGGTCGACGGACGCCGAAGCGGTCGCGCACCTCCTCGAGCGGCAACGGAGCCAGCTCGAAGTGGTCGACGAACGCGAAGTCACCGGTCGTCGCGGCACCACGGGTGAGCGACTTGGCCAGCAGTTCCGCGGCGTAGGGACGCCCGAGCGTGCCCGCAGTGGTCTCGATCGTGTCGACCCCCGCAAACCCGGCCTCGTGCACGATCAGCGGCGACAGGAATGCGAAGGAGTTGGTCGGGTTGTAGTCCATCGCGACCTGGAACGCGCCGAGTGCGATCTCGCCCTCCCCCGTCGGCGCGATCCCAGAGATGACGTGGATCATGTCGTGGGCGAAGTACAGAGGGTCGAGCGCCGAGCCCTCGGTTCCGGGGAGCGCGATCTTGCTGCGCCGGTAGAACTCGACGAAGGTCCAGCCGAGCGAGCCCTCGGGCAGGTCGTGCAGCGCTTGGATCCGCGCCACCAGCGCCGGGTCGGGTGCCGGTGGCCGCGCGGTCATCGCCCGCAGGCTCGGCTCGGCTCGGGCCGGGATCATGGCGTCGAAGAAGCGGGCGAAGTCGGCCGCGGCCACCGCTGCGCCCGCCGTGGCCAGGTCGCGCAGCATCTCTAGGTCGGGTCCCTCCACGCCCAGCGCACCCGCGTACTCCTCGGCCCGGTCGACCTGAGCCCGGGTCAGCGGGTGGCGGCACATCTCGACCGTGAACAGCACCTCGTGGAACCGCCGGCGTGCGCCGGGGTCGACCAACGCCGCGGCCACCTCGTCCGGGCCGATGCCCTCGACTCGCGCCGGGTCGAGATCGGGGCGCGCCCACAGGTGCTCGGTGAGCGCCCGCAGCACTGCGATCTGCTCGTCGGTCGGACCGCCGTCGACGTCGACGGCCCCCACCCGCCCGCGCACCAGCGGCTCGACGAGGTCGGGGGGCACGAGTCGGGGCACAGGTCCTCCTGGACGGGGGAGAGGAGCGGACGAGCGAGACGAGCGAGGTCGCGCCCGGGGCCCCGCCGACGCGGGGCCCCGGAACGTCGGATCGAGAAGGGCTACCCGGCGACGGTCGTCGTCGTGGCGGCGCCGGACCCGCCGGGGCCGTACTGCGCGATCAGGGCGGGCTTGCCCACGAGCTTGCCCACGACGGGCTTGCCCTTGTTCTCCACCACGAACTTCCCGTCCTTCACGGTCACGTACCACTGGCAGCTCGTTGCCGCCACCTTGGCGTAGTTCTCGAGGGTGAAGTCGTACGGGCTGCACGCCAGACCCGCCCCGTCGTAGTCGTCCAGGGTCCGCAGGCCGTCGACGAAGCTCTGGCGGGTGAGGTCCTTCCCGGCGAGCTCGAGGCCGGTCACGAACATGTCGCAGGTGACGTAGCCGGTGTACTCACCCCAATCGGGGACCCCGGTGAGCGTCGTGTACTTCTTGCGGTCCTTCATGAACTGCTTCACGCCCTTGCCACCGAGCTCGATCGGCCGGAAGCCGGTCTGGAACACGTCGGCCGGGGTGAGGGCGGCGGCGATCGGTGAGTCGAGCAGCTCCTGGCCGTAGCCCGTGGCCATCACGTTCGCCTTCATCCGCACGCCGTTCTGCTGCAGGCCCTGGACGATGGCGAGGTTGGTGCTGGAGTTGAGCGGCATGTACACCGCGTCGGCACCGGAGTTCTTGATGCCGAGGACGACGGGCCCCACGTCGGTGCTCCCGAAGTCGACCGACGTGTTCAGGTACACCGCGTCGAGACCCGTCGCCGGTGCCGCGTAGTCGTAGACGGCCTTGGCGTTCTCGCTCGACGACGCCGAGATCCCGTAGCCGACCGTGGCGAGCTTCTTCGCCCCGAGCTTCTTCATCAGGCGCGTGCCCGTGTCGTAGGTGAGCCCCGGCACGGGGGCGCCCTTGCCCAGCCCGGAGAAGAAGTTCTCGTAGCCCGGGTCGTAGTAGTAGCTCCCGTCGAAGCCCCCGCCGATGACCGGGATGCCGGTGCCCGCGAGGTACCGGTTCGAGAAGAAGGCCAGGGCCGAGTCGTTCACGAGCGCGAAGACCTGACGGTTCTCCACGAGGTCCTTGGCCTTGTCGAGGTTGGTGGGCGACGACTGGTCGTCCACCGCCACGAGCTCGATCTTGCGACCGTTCACACCGCCCTCGGCGTTGGCCCGGTCGATGCGGCCCTTGCAGGCCTCGCCGGCACCGTTGCCGGTGGACGCGGCCACCCCGGTCTCGGCGGAGATGAAGCCGAGCTTCACCGACTTGTCGGTGACCCCCTGCACCGCAGTCTGCGCCCCTGCGCTCCCGACGATCGCGACCGAGCCGACGAGCGCGAGCGCAGTTGCGATCGCCAGGCCACGTCCCGCACGTACGCGGTGATGTCCCACCGGTTCCCCCCTTGTCCAGCGCCCTGCGGGCACCGCTGGCTCGCTGCCGGCTCGTTGTCCGAGCCCGCGCCGAACGCTAGCGTCGCCGCCACGCCGAGACAACGCGCCCCGTACGGGACCGTCGTCGGTCGGCATCACGCCCGAGCGCAAGGGGGACCGGGGGTGCTCCAGTTCGTCGTGGTGGGCCTCGTCTTCGGGAGCATCTACGCGCTCGCCGCCTCGGGGCTCGTCATCACGTACGTATCGACCGGCGTGCTGAACTTCGCGTTCGGCGCCTTCGCCTACCTCGTGGCCCGGACCTACTACTCCCTGAACGTCGAGCAGGGCTGGGACCAGCTGCCGGCGGCCGCGCTGTGCCTCTTCGTGCTCTCCCCCGCCATGGGGCTGTTCTTCTACCTGGTGATCTTCCGCCACCTCCGGCTGTCGTCGCAGCTGATCAAGGTGGTGGTCACCATCGGCATCTCGGTGGTCATCCCCGCACTGGCCGAGATCGTCTTCGGCAGCGGGCAGATCTTCCTCGCCCCGGGTCTGGCCCCCGCGCCGGTGAGGGTGTACTCGGTGCTCGGGGCCGCCGTGACGCTCGACCAGGTCATCGCCTACGGCTGCGTCATCGCGATCGTGGTCCTGGGCGCGCTGATCCTGCGGTTCACCGAGGCCGGCCTGAGCGTCCGGGCGATGGTCGACTCCGAGGCGATGACCTCCCTGTCGGGGAGCGACCCGTCGGTCATCGCCGCCGGGGTCTGGGTTGTCGCGACGTTCCTGGCCGGGCTGGCCGGCATCCTCGCCGCACCGGTCATCGGGCTCGAGTCGGGCAAGTTCACCCTCCTCGTGGCGGCCGCCTTCGCCGCGGTGATCGCCGCGCGCCTGCGCAGCCTGCCGGTGGCCGTCGTGGTGGCCCTGCTGATGGGGGTCACGGGGAGCCTCGTGCAGTGGGCGCTGCCCCCCGACAGCCAGGTCACCGCCAACGCCATCCCGGCGATCCCGTTCGTGTTCGTCGTGATCTCGCTCGTCGTCAACCTCGCCCGGACGGGCCGCGTCAACGAGGAGGAGGGGGTCGGCGGCGCGCTCGACCGCGCCATCACCCCCAACGGGGGCACCCTGCTCGCGGCGTCGGCCGACGCCGGGAGCCCGTACCCCCGGCTGAACTTCCTCTTCCCGGTCGTGGTCTTCGTCGGCATCGCCCTGCTGCCCCTCGTGTTCAGCGACTACTGGGACGGTGTGCTCACCACCGGCGTCGCGCTGGCCGTGCTCTTCCTCTCGTACACGCTGGTCACCGGCGAGGGGGGAATGCTCTGGCTCTGCCAGATCACGTTTGCCGGCATCGGCGCCCTCACCGCGGCGCAGCTGGCCACCGAGCACGGCTGGCCCGTGTTGCTCGCCCTCGTGGGCGGTGGTGTCGCCGCCGCCGCGGTCGGCGTGATCATCGGGGTGCTCACGATCCGACTGGGGAACCTCTACATCGCGCTCGTGACCCTGACCTTCGCGTTGCTGATGGAGCGGCTGGTGTTCCCACTGGACACCTTCGCCAAGAGCGGACTCGGCATCGCCCTGCAGCGGCCCCGGTTCGCCACGACCAGCACCGAGTTCATCTACTTCGGCCTCGCGGTGTTCGCCGTGTTCGCGATCCTCATCGTCAACCTGCGCCGCTCCACCCCGGGACTGGCGCTCAACGCGGTGCGGTGGAGCGAGAACGCCTCGCGCACCATGGGCCTGTCGGTGATCCAGATGAAGATGATCATCTCCGGCCTGGCCGCGTTCGTCGCCGGCGTCGGCGGAGGCCTGTTCGCCCTCGCCAAGAACCAGGCCGTGCCCAGCGAGTACGCAACCCTGCTCGGGCTGGTGTGGCTGGCCGTCCTCGTCACCTTCGGGATCCGCTCGAACATCGCTGCCCTGCTCGCCGGCTGCGTCTTCGTGCTCTCCCCCGCCTTCTTCACCAGTGCGCTCCGCCTCGACGCGACGTGGGCCCTCGTCCCGACCCTGTTGTTCGGCCTCGGCGCGATCTTCCTGGCCATGAACCCCGAAGGCACCGTCCACCAGTGGGCGGTCGGGCTCCAACGCGGGCTGCACCGCGTGACGCGCCGAGAGGTGCAGGCGTGAGCACTCCGTCGCCGGCGACGACGCCGTTGGCGGGTGACGGAGCGGGTGCCCCGCCGCCCGCGCTCGAAGCCCGCGGCGTCACCGTGCGCTTCGGCGGCCTCACCGCCCTCGACGACGTGAGCATCGAGGTCCCGCCCGCCACCATCGTCGGCCTGGTCGGCCCCAACGGCGCGGGCAAGACCACGCTGTTCGGGGTGCTCTCGGGGCTCCTGCGGCCCCAGGAGGGTGACGTCTTCCTCGCCGGCCGGCGGGTCACCCAGGCCCCACCGGCGAGACGGGCCCGGCTCGGCCTCGCGCGCACGTTCCAGCAGCTCGAGCTGTTCCTGGGGCTGACCGTGCGCGAGCACGTGGTGCTCGGCTACCGGGTGCGGACCCAGCGGCCGCGCCTGTGGACCGACCTCCTGACCGCCGGGTCGCTGCACCGCATCTCCGACGGCGAGCGCCGGCGGGTCGACCACCTGCTCGACCTCCTGGCGCTGCGCCCCGTGGCAGACACACCGGCGTCGGCCCTGCCGCTCGGCATCGCCCGTCGTGTGGAAGTGGCGCGCGCCCTCGCCACCGGCCCCACCGTCGTACTGCTCGACGAGCCGTCGTCGGGCCTCGACGCGTCCGAGACCCATCAGCTCGGCGGCGCGCTGCGGACCGTCGTCGAGGAGGAGCAGGTCTCGCTCCTGCTCGTGGAGCACGACGTCGCGATGGTCCTCGGTCTCTCGAGCTCGGTGGCCGTGCTCGACTTCGGCGTCCGCATCGCGTACGGGACCCCCGACGAGATCCGCCACGACGACGCCGTGCGCACCGCGTACCTCGGCGACAACACTGCGATCGACGGCACGGCGACGGATCGACCCGGTGCCGGGGACCCGCCGGCACGAGGAGGAACCGCGTGAGTGACGCGCTCCTGTCGGTGCAGGGACTCGACGTGAAGTACGGATCGGTGCAGGCGCTCTTCGACCTGTCGATCGAGGTCCCGAACGGCGGCATCGTCGCGGTCCTCGGCGCCAACGGCGCCGGCAAGAGCACGATGGCGCGTGCAGTGTCGGGGCTGGTGCCTTCGGTTGCCGGCACCATCCGGTTCGACGGGCACGACATCACCCGGGCCCGCCCCCACGACATCCGGCGGGCCGGCCTCGTGCACATCCCCGAGGGGCGCGGCATCTTCCCGGGGCTCACGGTGCAGGAGAACCTCCGGATGGCCGTGCGCCGCGTCGGCACTCCCGACGAGCGCCGTCAGGCCATCGACCACGCCTTCACGCTGTTCCCCCGGCTGGCCGAGCGTCGCACCCAGCGCGCCGGGACGCTCTCGGGCGGCGAGCAGCAGATGCTCGCCCTGGCCCGCGCCCTGGCGGTGCCACCCCGGCTGGTGATCGCCGACGAGATGTCGCTCGGCCTCGCCCCGATCGTCGTCGACGCGGTGTTCGAGAGCATCGAGCAGGCGGCGAAGCGCGGCGTGACGATCGTGCTCATCGAGCAGTTCATCCACCGCGCACTGGCCCTGGCCACCGAGTGCGTGATCCTCACGCGTGGCGTAGTCGCCTGGCACGGCTCCGCCGCCGACGCCGAGCAGGAGATCCTCGACCGCTACCTCGGCGAGTCCACCGACGCATTGTCCTGATCCGCACGTTGTTGATCCCCACATTCCTGGTCCGGGAGGATCGTCATGAAGACCCGACTCGCATGCCCCTGTGGCGAGCTGATCCGCGGCGACGACGAGGACGACCTCGTGGAGAAGGCGTTCGCGCACCTGCGCGAGAAGCACCCCGACCTGGTCGACGAGTACCAGCGCGAGCACATCCTGTTCATGGCCTACTGATCGACGACCTGCTGATCCACTACCTCGTGATCCCTGCGTGAACACCGAACCGGTCGACGCCGGTGCCGCGCGGCCACGGCTGGTCGCGCTCTGCCTCGTGTCGGGTGCGATGTCGCTCGGCTACGGGTCGATCTACACCGTGCTCGCCGACCTGCGGGACCAGTTCGGGTTCACCGGCACCCAGCTCGGTCTCATCGTCGCCGCCGGCTTCTTCGCCGGGTTCGCCGCCCAGCTGTTCCTGGGCCGCTTCGCCGATCGTGGTCACGTGGCCCGCATGGTCCGCGGCGGCATCGCCATCTCCGCACTGGCCATGCTGGCCAGCGCCGTGGCCGCCGAGTTCTGGGCCTTCGTGATCGCCCGCACCCTGCTCGGCCTGGGCAGCGGGATGGTCGGACCCGCCGTGCGCCGCGTCGTGATCACCCGTGACCCCGGGCGCATGGGCGCAAACCTCGGTCGCCTCACCGCCTACGACGTCGCCGGCTTCGTCCTCGGCCCGCTGGTCGCCGCCGCAGCGGTCGAGGTGTCCGGCGTGCGCGCGCCGTTCTGGCTGCTTGCCGCAGTGCTGCTCGGCGTGCTCGGTCTCTCGCTTCGCCTCGACCTCACGGCCGGTCCCGTGAGCCGGCAGCGGCGGGTCATCCGGGACCTCCTCGCCATCCCCGCAATGCAGGCGACCCTGTCCGTCGCGGTCGCCTTCTACGTGACGATCGGCCTGTTCGAGGCGATCTGGGCCGTGCTGCTGCGCGACCAGGGTGCCGAGACCTGGCTGATCGGTCTCACCCTGTCGTTGTTCACGGTGCCGATGATCTTCCTCGCCCCGATCGGCGGTCGGGTCGCCCAGCGCCGGGGGCCCATGCGGGTGGTCGCGGTGAGCCTCACCGTCGCCGCGGTGTGCACCTTCGCCTACGGGGTCGTGCCCAGCCTCTGGATGCTGCTCGGGATCTCGGTCGTCCACGCGGTCGCCGACTCGTGCACCATGCCCGGCAACCAGGTCGGGGCGGCGCTGGCCTGCCCGCCCGACCAGGCCTCCTCCGCCCAGGGACTGCTCGGCGCAACCGGCCTCGCCGCCGCAGGCGTCACCGGCCTCGTGGCCGGCGCCCTCTACGAGGGGTGGGGGCGATTCGCGGCCACGGCCACCGCGACGGTCGTCATGGCTGTGTTCCTCGTCGCCGCGCTCGCGCGCGCGCGGCGCATCGCCCCGAGCGCCCGCCCCGCCACCTCGGCCTGACGCCCGGACCCGACACCCGACCTGACGCAAGACCT
>JBJSXO010000049.1:0-9985 GCA_046086425.1 Actinomycetota bacterium
GCGGCTGGCGGCTCTCGGGCCAGAAGACCTGGACCACCCGTGGCGCGTTCTGCACCCACCTGTTCGGGCTCTTCCGCAGCGACCCCGCGGCCCAACGCCACCGGGGCCTCACCTACTTCCTCGTGCCTCTCGACGCCGACGGCGTGACCGTACGGGGCTTCGGCCGCCTCGACGGCGACGAGGGCTTCGCGGAAGTGTTCCTCGACGACGTGTTCGTCCCCGACGACGCGGTCCTCGGCGCCGTCGACCAGGGCTGGTCGGTGGCTATGGCCACCACCAGCGTCGAGCGCGGGCTCACCCTGCGCAGCCCGGGCCGGTTCCTCGCCGCGGCCGAGCGCCTCGTGGACCTCGCCCGGGCGACGCCCGACGCCGACCCGGTGGTGCGCGACGCGGTGGTGCGCGCCTACATCGACGCCGAGGCCTACCGCTGGCAGACCTTCCTCACCGTCACCCGCATGACCGAAGGCGACGACGTCGGCTCGGAGTCGAGCATGACCAAGGTCTTCTGGTCGGAGCTCGACGTGCGCATCCACGAGGCGGCGCTCGGCCTTCTCGGCGCCTCCGCCGAGGTGGGCGACAACCCGTGGATGAAGGGCTTCGAGTTCGCGCTCGGGGGCCCGATCTACGCCGGGACCAACGAGATCCAGCGCAACGTGATCGCCGAGCGCGTCCTCGGCCTGCCGCGCCGCTGAGCCGGGGAGCGACGACCATGCGCTTCGCCTTCACCGACGACCAGCTCGCCTTCCGCGACGCGGTGCGCGACCTGTTGGCCAACGAGTGCCCACCGGCGGTCGTGCGCGAGGCCTGGGACAACGCCGACGGCCGCAGCGGCGCGCTGTGGGGCGCGCTCGCGGAGATGGGAGTGCTCGGGGCCGCTGCGCCGGAGGACCAAGGCGGCCTCGGCTTCAGTCTCCTCGACCTGGTGCTGATCACCGAGGAGACCGGGTATGCCGCGCTCCCCGAGCCGTTCGTGGAGCACGCGGTGGTCGCGGTCCCCACGCTGCCCGACGCCACTGCGGCCGCCTCCGGCGCAGTGCTCGTCACCGCGGCGCTCGGCGGCGCGGCGTTCGCCCCCGCGGCGGCTGCGGCCGACCTCCTGCTGGCCGAGGAGGACGACACCCTCGTGCTCGCGGCCCGCGACGCGCTGGTCGTGCGCCCCGAGCCGGGGGTCGACGGGTCCCGGCGCCTGGGCTGGGTCGAGTGGGACCGGGCCGAGCCGGTAGGCGACGCCGGCGCGCTCGCCGCTGCGTTCGATCGCGGCGCGCTCGGCACGGCCGCCCAGCTGGTCGGCCTCGCCCGGCGCATGCTCGATCTCACCGTCGACTACGTGGGCGCGCGCGAACAGTTCGGGGTGCCGATCGGGAGCTTCCAGGCGGTGAAGCACCACCTGGCCGATGCCCGCATCGCGGTCGAGTTCGCCCGCCCCCTGGTGTACCGGGCCGCGTGGTCGTGCACCCACGGGGACCCCGAGGCCCCGCTGCACGTCTCCATGGCCAAGGCGACGGCGTCCGACGCCGCCACCCTCACGGCCCGGAAGGCGCTCCAGAGCCACGGCGCCATGGGCTATTCGTTCGAGTACGACCTCCACCTGTTCATGAAGCGGGCCTGGGCCCTCGCCGCGAGCTGGGGCGACGCCGCGTGGCACCGCGCGCGCGTGGGACGCGCGATCCTCTAGACACCCCGCGCCTCCAGGAACCCCCCGGGTCCCCTCGGACCCCGGAGAAAGGACCGTCATGCCCGAGGCCTACATCGTCGACGCGCTGCGCACCCCGGTCGGCAAGCGGGGCGGTGGGCTCAGCGGGGTCCATCCCGCCGACCTCGGCGCCCACGTCCTGCGGACGATCGTCGAGCGCAACGATCTCGACCCGATGCTCGTCGACGACGTGGTCTTCGGGTGTCTCGACGCCATCGGCCCGCAGGCCGGCGACATCGCGCGAACCTGCTGGCTCGCGGCCGGTCTGCCCGAGGCGGTCCCCGGCACCACGGTCGACCGGCAGTGCGGGTCGTCGCAGCAGGCGCTGCACTTCGCGGCTCAGGGAGTGATGAGTGGCACCCAGGACGTCGTCGTCGCGGGGGGCGTGCAGAACATGAGCATGATCCCGATCTCCTCGGCCATGACGGTCGCCGAGCAGTTCGGCTTCACCGATCCGTTCTCGGGGTCCGAGGGGTGGGTGCGCCGGTACGGCACGCAGGAGATCTCCCAGTTCCGGGCGGCCGAGCTGATCGCAGAGAAGTGGCGTATCGCGCGCGAGTCCATGGAGGAGTTCGCGCTCGAGAGCCACGAGCGCGCGCTGCGGGCGATCGACGAAGCCCGTTTCGAACGGGAGATCGTGCCCTTCGGGGACGCGTCGGTGGACGAAGGGCCGCGTCGGGGTACGTCGCTCGAGAAGATGGCCACCCTTCCGACCCTGGTCGACGGGGGCCGCATCACTGCGGCGATGGCGTCGCAGATCTCCGACGGCGCCGCGGCGATCCTGGTGATGTCGGAGAAGGCCGTACGGGACCTCGGGGTCACACCCCGCGCGCGGGTGCACCACCTGAGCGTCCGGGGCGACGACCCGGTGTTCATGCTCACTGCGCCCATTCCTGCGACCGAGCACGCGCTGGCCAAGGCGGGCATGACCCTCGACGACATCGACCTCGTCGAGATCAACGAGGCGTTCGCGCCCGTGGTGCTGGCGTGGCAGCAGGAGACCGGGGCCGACATGGCCAAGGTCAACGTCAACGGCGGTGCCATCGCCCTCGGTCACCCGCTGGGTGCGACCGGCGCACGGCTCATGACGACGCTGCTGCACGAGCTCGAGCGCACGGGCGGCCGGTACGGCCTCCAGACGATGTGCGAGGGTGGCGGCCAGGCCAACGTCACCATCCTCGAGCGGATCTGACCCGGCCGTCGTGGAGCACGTGCAGGTCGAGCGCGACGGCCCTTACGCCTGGGTCTGGATGAACCGGCCCGACCGGCGCAACGCGCTGTCGCTGGAGCACCTGCGCGAGCTGCTCGACGCATTCCGTGAGGTCGGCGAGTCGGACGCAATCGGAGTGGTGCTCGGCGGACGGGGCTCGGTGTTCTCGGCCGGGCACGACTTCGCCGAGCTGGCCGGCGCGGGGGCCGAGGCGGTGCGGGCCACGCTCGAGACCTGCACCGACCTCGTCCGGACGATCCAGGTCATCCCCCAGCCGGTGCTCGCCCGCGTGCACGGCCTGGCCACTGCTGCGGGGTTCCAGCTGGTGGCGACGGCCGACCTTGCGGTGGCGGGCGAGTCGGCCGGCTTTGCTGCGCCCGGGGGCAAGGGCGGCTGGTTCTGCCACACGCCGATGGTGGCCGTCGGTCGTGCGGTGAGCCCGAAGCGTGCCCTCGAGCTGGCCTTCACCGGCGACCCGATCGACGCGCGCACCGCGGGGGAGTGGGGCATCGTCAACCGGGTGGTCCCCGACCCCGACCTCGACGGTGCCGTCCTCGACCTGCTCGCTCGGGCAACCCGGGGCAGCGTGGCCTCGAAGGGCACGGGCAAGCAGACGTTCTACCGCCAGATCGGTCTCGACCCGGCCGACGCCTACCGGATCGCCGTGGAGGCGATGGTCGCGTCGAGCCAGACACCCGACGCGCGCGAGGGCATGCGCGCGTTCCTGGAGAAGCGGCCCCCCGAGTTCGGCCGGCCGGAGGACTCGACGCAGGACTAGAGCGCAGTCCAGACGACCAGGGCGACGATGGCCATGACCAGCAGCACCACGCCGATGGTCCAGACCACGGCGCGGCCCGCAGTCCCGGAGCCCCCCAGGCCCATGACGTCCATGACCGCCGCTCGCTCGCGTGCCTGCTCGTGCGCCGCAGCGCTGTGGGTGTGCTGACCCACCTTGTCGAGGTGCTGACGCTTGCCGCCCTTGCGGCTCTTCTTCGATCCCGAGGAACCCACGGACGAGACCCTATCCGACGGCGCGGTCGGTGCCGGCCTCGGCGGCGAGGCGGTCGAGCTCGCCGAGGACCTCGTCGCGCCCGCCTGCAGGGAGCCGCAGCACGACCTCCTCGATGCCGAGCGACTCGTAGTACTCGACCTTGCCCGCCTCGTAGAGCGTGCCGAACGGGGTGATCGACAACGATGCCGGGTCGCGCCCGACGGCCTCGCACGCTGCGCGCAACGCAGGGAGGGCCTCCCGGATGCCCGCCCCGCCGACGGGCAGCCACCCGTCGCAGTACTCGGCGATGGCCGCGAACGCCCGAGGTGCCGGGGCGCTCCCGAGCAGCACCGGCGGTCCGCCGGCCCGCGTGGGCTTGGGCCAGGCCCACGACGGCGCCAGGTCGACGAACTCACCGTGGAACTCCGCGACCTCGTCGGTCCACAGGGCACGCATGGCGAGGACGTGCTCGCGCACCCGCTCCCGGCGGCGCACGGGGTCGATGCCGTGCGACTCCATCTCGTCGATGTTCCAGCCGAAGCCGATGCCGAGGTCGACCCGGCCGCCGGTCAGGTAGTCGAGCGTGGCGACGGCCTTGGCGGTGGCGATGGGCTCGTGCTGGGCGACGAGCGCGATCCCGGTGCCGAGCCGGATGCGTTCGGTGCGCGCCCCGGCCGCGGCCAGCGCGACGAACGGGTCGAGGGTCCGCTTGTAGCCCTCCGGGAGCTCCGCATCACCTGTCGGCGGCGGTGTTCTCCGGCTCGTCGGGATGTGGGTGTGCTCGGGCAGCCACAGTGACGAGAACCCGCGGTCCTCGGCCGCGACCGCGAGCTCGTCGACGCGCCACGTCCGGTCCGTGGCGAACATGGTGACGCCGTAGCGCATGGGATCGCGGCGCCCGCGTGCGGGCTCAGGACAGCCGCTCGACGACCATCGCGAGGCCCTGGCCGCCGCCGATGCACATGCTCTCGAGGCCGAAGCGGGCGTCCCGGTCCTCCATGCCGTTGAGCAGCGTCGTCATGATCCGGGCCCCGGTCATGCCGAACGGGTGCCCGAGCGCGATCGCGCCACCGTTCACGTTCAGCTTGTCCCAGGGGATCCCGAGGTGCTTGGCCGACGGCACCACCTGGGCGGCGAACGCCTCGTTGATCTCCACGAGGTCGATGTCGTCGATGGTCATCCCGGCGCGGGCGAGGGCCCGCCGGCACGCCTCCACGGGGCCAAGCCCCATGATCTCGGGATCCACGGCGGACACGGCGCTGGCCACCACACGGGCGAGCGGGGTGATGCCGAGCTCGGCGGCCTTGGTGTCGCTCATGACCACGACCGCGGCGGCACCGTCGTTGAGGGGGCAGGCGTTGCCCGCGGTGACCGTGCCCTCGGGCTTGAACACCGGCTGGAGCGTGGCCAGCTTCTCCACGGTGGTCCCGTCGCGGGGACCGTCGTCGGTGCTCACGACGGTGCCGTCGGCGAGGGTCACCGGGGTGATCTCGCGCTCGAAGAAGCCGTTCTGCTGCGACGCGACCGCTCGCTGCTGGGAGAGTGCGGCGAACTCGTCCTGCTCCTCGCGCGTCACGCCCTCGAACTCGGCGACGTTCTCTGCGGTCTGGCCCATGGCGATGTAGACGTCGGGCAGGCCGGCGGGTGGCGTCCACGCGCCGCCCGCACCGGTTGCGCGCGACGCCGTGCGGGCCTCGGCCGCCTCGAACCGCGGGTTGTGGGTGCCGGGCGCACCGTCGGAGGTGCCCTTCATGAACCGGCTCACGTTCTCCGAGCCGCCCGCGACGAACACGTCACCCTCGCCGGCGCGGATCGCGTGCGCGGCCATGCGAATGGTCTGGAGCGACGACGAGCAGTACCGGTTGACGGTGACGCCACCGGCCTGCGGAATCCCGGCGAGGATGCCGACGAGGCGGGCCATGTTGAAGCCCGACTCGCCCGCAGGCTGGGCGCAGCCCCAGAGGACGTCCTCCACGAGGCCCGGGTCGAGGGCGGGCACCTTCTCGAGCAGGGCCTGCACGACCGAAGCCGACAGGTCGGTGGGGATGCACTCGACGAGCGACCCCTTGTTGGCCCGACCGATCGGGGTGCGGGCGGTCGCGACGATGACGGCTTCGGGCATGGCAGGCTCCTCGGGCGAAGTCGGGCCGCACCCGGGTGGGGCGGGCCAGAAGGTCACATTAGGACGTGGTGCCGGGCGTTGCCGCCTGGACCCCGGGAGCGTCCTCGGCGACGAGCTCGAGCCGCTGCTCCTCGATCGCGATCGCCGAGCGGACCATGGCCCAGACGAACAGGTCCACGGCCAGGCCCAGGGTGGCGGCGAACTGCTGCTGTTGGAACAAGAACACCTGTACCACCAGGATCCGCACCAGCAGCGCTCGGTCGAACCACCGATAGGCCGAGAGCCGGTGGTGGCGGAGGCGCACGACGCCGATCAGGACGAAGAGACCGGCCACCGCGGCCGCGCCCACCGCGATCCGGGCCGCGGGCTTGTGGAAGCCCGGTCCCTGGACGGTGAGGCCGACGATCTCGCCCACGGTGCTCACGGCGAGGACGACGAAGAAGATCGTGATGCTCAGGGTGAAGCTGCGCCGGTGGGTCCACGCGCGGTACCGGCCGCGGATCGCCGTGCGCATCCGGCGCAGGCGGCCGGGCGGTCGCGGGGGCGACGCAGGTGCGTCGGCGAGCAGCGCGTGCACCCGGGCCGCGAACGGCGAGTCCGATCCGATCCGCTCGAGGCGGAGGATCGCCTCACGACGTTGCCGGTCGTCGAGGTTCCCGAGCGCGGCCGACTTCAACGACTCGAGCGCGTTCGCCACGGCGTCGTCGGGGGTGAAGGCCCGGGCCGCCATGGCGTTAAACGTGAGGAACATCAAGGTGAAGACGACGTAGATCAGCGCGAGCGCGGGCCGGAACAGGTAGCCGGCGTTGCTCACGTACTTGCCCAGTTCGTCCACGTACCAGCCGAACCCGAGGCCACCCACGATGGCGACGAACCAGCGGGTCGCCGGAGCGAGGAAGGCGATCCCCACGGTCGCGGCGACCATCATGGCGAAGCCCCCGTAGATGGAGTGCGAGATGTGGATCCCGCCGGGCTTGCGGCTGCCGATCTGCGGGTAGCCGAGCGCGATGAGGATCGCCCGGTTGACGACCACGCCGGTGGCCGCGCAGACGAGGAACGTGTCGAGCTGCGCGCCGAGGGTGTAGCTGCGGCCACGGAACCACGCCCGCGGCCGGCGCGGCTCGGCGCCCGGGTGGGTGCTCACGCGGCCTCCTCGACCCCTTCCGCCTCGCGCTCGCCGGTCTGGATCGTGTCGCCCCCGGTGGCCACCTTCCAGATCACCGCTCCGATGATCGCCCCGGCGACCGGCGCCAGGACGAACAGCCACAGCTGCTCGAGGGCCACACCGCCCTCGAACACCGCCGGGCCCAGGGAGCGGGCCGGGTTGACGCTGGTGTTGGTGATCGGGATCGACACGAGGTGGATCAGCGCAAGGGTGAGGCCGATGGCGAGTCCGGCGGCACCCGGGGTCGCCGCCTTCGTCGTGGCTCCGAGGATGATGACCACGAAGAGCGCGGTCAGGAGCACCTCTGCGAACGCAGCCGAACCGAGGTCGAAGAAGAACCGGCCGTTGCCGTCGACGTCCTGGCCGAACCCGTTCGACGCGAAGGCTCCCTGGCCGATTTCGAAGCCGCCCGGGCGCCCGGCCTGGATGGCCCACATCGACGCCACCGCGAGCAGCGCGCCCAGGCACTGGGCGACCACGTACATGGGCACTTCCCGCCACGCGAACCGCTTCGCCGTGGCCAGGCCGACCGACACCGCAGGGTTGAAGTGGCCGCCCGACACGTGGCCGAACGCATAGGCGCCGACGACGACGGTGAGGCCGAAGGCCAGGCTCACACCGAGGTAGCCGATGCCGAAGTTGGTGACGCTCGCGACCTTGAGGCTCGTGCCGCCGACGTCGACGCCGCGCGAGGTGTTGGCGAGGGCCTTGGCCGCGAAGATCGCCGATCCACACCCCCCGAGCACCAAGATGAAGGTCCCGAGGAGCTCTGCGCCCCATCTCTTCGCCCGCATGTGCCCTCCTTCGGCCGGGGACGGTCGGCGGTCAGCCTGGCACACCGGGGGTCGGAACCCGTGCATGGCGCCGGCCGCTCGCTAGCGTCGGGTGGTGGAGCGCATCCGGTGAGCACCCGGTGGTCGGGGACCGAGGCCCCTCGGGGTGACGACTACGACGCGCGGTGGGCTGCCCGGGCCGCCGCGGGCGAGTCGGTCCACGGGGAGGCCGACTTCGTGGAGGCGCTCCTGGCCGAGCACGGCGGGCGCCGGGTGCTCGACGCCGGGTGCGGCACCGGCCGGGTGGCCATCGAGCTGGCCGCCCGTGGCTTCGAGGTCGTCGGGGTCGACCTCGACCCGGGGATGCTCGGCACGGCCCGAGCCAAGGCCCCGGCGCTGCGGTGGGTGGAAGCCGACCTGGCCCGGATCGCGGGCTCGGTGGGGCCGTCGGGTGCAGCGGGTGAGGCCGAGTTCGACCTCGTCGTGCTGGCCGGGAACGTGATGATCTTCGTGGCGCCGGGCACCGAGGGCGCGGTCGTGCGCGCAATGCGCTCCCTGCTGGTGGACGGTGGGCTCCTGGTGGCGGGCTTCCAGCTCCGTCCCGACCGGGTGGCCCTCGCGGACTACGACCGCTGGGCCGCCGAGGCCGGGCTCGTGCCGGTCGCCCGCTGGGCTACCTGGGACCGGGAGCCCTTCACCGGCGGCGACTACGCCGTCTCGGTGCACCGGGCCGAGGCCGGTCCGGCGGCGGCGGGATAGCCCTCAAGTTCGCGGGGCGAGGGGGCGATACCTCCTCCATGCCTTCCGTGCGTTCCCTCCGTTCCCCGCGTTCCCGGCGTGCTGCCGGGGTGCTCGTGGCGGGTGTGCTCTCCCTCGGCGTGCTCACCACCGCGTGCGTGGTGCCGCCCCCGCCCGACGTGTGCGACGCGCCGGCCTCGAGCACCGCGAGCGCGGTCGCGGTGATGGGCTCCTGCCCGCGGCTGACGTTCGACGAGATGGTCGCCTGGTTCGACGCCGTTGCCTCCAAGCCGACCTACCGCGCGTCGGTGCCTATCCGCGACCTCGTGACCTACTACGTCGAGGAGGGACGGGCCGAGGGAGTGCGGGGCGATATCGCGTTCGCGCAGTCGATCATCGAGACCGGCTACTTCTCGTCGTACATCGCGCAGACGAAGAACAACTTCGCCGGGATCGGTGCCGCGAACACCGACCCGATCGGTGGGGCGGCCACCTTCCCGGACGCGCGTTCGGGTGTGCGGGCCCAGATCCAGCACCTGCGTGCGTACGCCGACGCCACGGCCACCACCTGCGCGCAGCCGCCGTTGCACAACCCGTGCATCGACCCTCGATTCAACCTCGTGAGCCCCAAGGGCAAGGCGCCGACGTGGAACCAGTTCGGCAACGGCGTCTGGGCCACCGATCCGTACTACTCGTTCAAGATCGTCGGTCGCACCGGTGACGTCTACAAGGGCGTCTACACGAGGATGCTCGAGAAGTACGGCCTGACGCTCGCCTGAGCCCGCTCAGAGCGTGACGACCGAGCGCAGGACCTCGCCCCGCTCCATCTTGTGAAACGCCTCCTCGACCTGGTCGAGGTCGATGGTCTCCGACACGAAGCGGTCGAGGTCCAAGCGTCCCTGCAGGTAGAGGTCGATGAGCATGGGGAAGTCGCGGCTCGGCAGGCAGTCCCCGTACCACGAGGGCTTGAGCGCGCCGCCGCGGCCGAAGAGCTCGATCATCGGCAGCTCGATCCGCATGTCGGGTGTGGGCACACCGACCTGTACGAGCGTCCCGGCGAGGTCCCGGGCGAAGAACGCCTGCGTCAGGGTCTCCGGCAGGCCCACGGCTTCGATACACACGTCGGCGCCGTTCCCGTCGGTGAGCGCTCGGACGGCCTCGACCGGATCGGTCTCGGCAGCGTTCACGGTGTGGGTCGCGCCGGAGTCCCGCGCCCATTCGAGCTGGCGCGGGTCGAGTTCGATCGCGAGGACCGTGTACGTGCCCGCGAGCCGGGCCCCTGCGATCGCAGCG
>JBJSXO010000050.1:0-3107 GCA_046086425.1 Actinomycetota bacterium
GATGGCGCGCGCGTCGCCCAGGACGTGCCCGCGGTGTCGCCGCGCCGGCGACGGGACCTCCAGCGCGCTCATCGCGTCCTCCTCCGCGTCCGCGTCTGCCGCCGGCCGGCCCGGCCGTCATCCCCGGCGTCGTCCGACGCCGCGCCGGGGTCGGGCTCGGCCTCGCGGTCGTCCTGCGCAGTGTGGCCGGTGAGCGACAGGAACACGTCGTCGAGGGTCGGCTCGTGCAGCATCAGCGTGGCCGGCTCCATGCCGGCGTCGTCGAGTACCCGCACGGCCCGCAGCAAGGACCCCGGGCCGTCGTCACCGGGAACGCTCAGATGGACGTGCTTCCCGTCACGTTCGACGGCGCCCACGGCCGCCAGGCGCGTCACGGCGGCACCGGCGTCGGCATCGTCGCGGAAGCCGACCTCGATGACCGTGGCGCCGAGACCGGCCTTGAGCTCGGTGGCGGTGCCCTGGGCGATCACCGCGCCGTGGTCGATGACCACGATGTCGTCGGCGAGGCAGTCGGCCTCCTCGAGATACTGCGTGGTGAGCAGCACCGTCGTGCCCCCGGCGACGAGGTCCTCGATCACTGCCCAGAGGCCGTTGCGCCCTTGCGGGTCGAGACCGGTGGTCGGCTCGTCGAGGAACAGGACCGGGGGCTCGTGGACGAGCGCTGCCGCGAGGTCGAGGCGGCGCCGCATGCCCCCCGAGTAGGTGCGGGCCACGCGGTTCGCGGCCGCCGTGAGGTCGAAACGCTCGAGCAGCGCGTCGACACGCGGAGCGATGGCCGTCCGCGACAGGTGCGAGAGCCGTCCGACCAACCGGAGGTTCTCCCGGCCGGTGAGGTTCTCGTCGACTGCGGCGTACTGCCCCGCCAGGCCGATCATGGCCCGTACGTCCTGCGGGCGCTCCCTCACGTCGAGCCCGAGCACCCGGGCGGTCCCCGCGTCGGGACGGCTGAGGGTCGTCAGCATGCGCACCACGGTCGTCTTCCCCGCGCCGTTGGGACCGAGCAGCCCGAGCACCTTCCCCTCGGCAACCCGGAACGACACGCCGCGCACGGCCTCGACGTCCCCGAAGCGCTTCACCAGCCCCTCGGCCACGATCGCTGCGTCGGTCGCAGGCTCGCGCACAGAGGTGGTCACCGGCCCCAACCTACGCGGCGCTACCGACAATCGGGGTACGGTGCCGGACATGAGCACCGACACCAACCGGGAGATCGTCGCGCGCTTCTGGGCAACCCTCTACGCGCGCGACTTCGAGGCCTGCGGGGCGTTCTTCGCCGACGACGGTGTCTACACGGACGTGCCGGTCGGCGAGGTGGGCGCCACCGGGCCCGCGGAGGTCGCGGCCCGGCTCCGCCTCGGCCTCGAGCGCATCGACGGCTACGTCCACCACCTGCGCAACATCGCGGCCGACGGCGACGTCGTGATGACCGAGCACGTCGAGGAGTGGCACTGGGGCACCGGCGAGCAGGTGGCCCTGCCCTTCGTGTCCGTGATGGAGCTGCGCGACGGCAAGATCGTCCGCTGGTGGGACTACTTCAACCTGCCTACGCTCCTCGACGCCGCCCCGCAGTGGTGGCTCGACCACATCGCGCAAGGCTACAAGTAGCGCGCTCGCGCCGGGGGCAGAGGGTCAGTCGGCCCGGGGCAGCGGACCGCGGACCCACACGGGCACGGCGACGCGCTTCGCGATGAGCCAACCGTCGCCGTCACGGACGACATCGTCGCAGTACCGCACGCCCATGACGAGGTCCTCACGCCCGCTCTCCGGGTCCTCCATGTGGTAGGCCACCGCGTAGGTCTCGACGTAGCCGGTGTCGGCGCCGGGCTCCACCTCGATGTACTGGTTGCCCATGAAGTGCATGGTCGCGGGGTACGCCTTCACCCCGGGGACGAGGCTCGCCCAGTACTGGTCGATCGGCGCCTCCACCAGCGATCCCTTGACCGTGCAGCCGTCGTGGAACACCGCTCGGGCCCGGTCGAACTGGCGGGTGTCGAGCCCGTGCGCGTACCGCTGCGGCAGGGCTTCGATCAGCGCCTTGTCGCGCAGCCACCGGACGGTGCGCGCGAGCTCGGCCTCGTCGAAGTCGCCGGGTGCGTCGGTCATGGGTGGTCCCCCTCGCGTGACACCGCGACGACGCGGCGCGGTCCGAGCCGGCTCAGTCGAACCAGTCCCACTGGTACGGAACCACGGTCTCGAGCGGACCGGCGTGCACCGGTCGGACCGGCGCGTCGCGCCTGCGCTCGGCGAGCCGGGGCCGGATCGCCTCGGCCACCGCCAGCGGCTCGTCGTCGAGGTAGCAGACGGTGATCCGCCGCCCGCCGTCGCTCCACCCGGCGCCATGCAGGCGGGGGCTGGTCGCGAACTGCCAGATCCCGGCCACGCCGGGCACCGCGCACACCGCGCCGGCCCAGTGCTCGTGCAGGTCGCGCACCCAGGCGTCGGCATCGGCCGGGTCGGCGTCCGCCACCGGCTCCTCCACGATGACGTAGACGCCCCGGTTGGGCCGGTAGGGAACGGCCTCCGCGCTCACGAGCACTCGGGGTGCGGCATGGGCGTCGAGCCACTGTAGAGGACCCGAGACCGCGGCCCGGCGCTTCAGGTGGAAGCGCCCGAGCGCACGCAGCTGCTGGCCGACCTCCATGAAGTCGCGCAACGTGGTGTCGACCGGGTCGGCCATCAGGTAGAGCGTCATGTAGTGGATCGCGCGCAACGGGTCCTCGTCCACCGCGCGGGCGTCTCGGCACGCCGGCGTGGAGACCCATCGCTGCCCGTGGACGATCCCGGGGATCGGGAGCTGCTCGGGCATGTGGTCGAGCTGATGCCACTCGTTGTACGCCCGGTGCTCCGCCGGATCCGTGATCTCGGTGAAGGAGAAGAAGCCGACCTTGACCTTGTTCATCCGCCGGGAGCATACGGCCGGGCCGGGTGGCGTGCTCCCGGGTGGGCGTGCCAACCTGCCGCCGTGCCGGGCCACCCGTTCCGCGACGTCGTCGTCGCCGGCTTCTGCAACACCCACCAGGCCCTGGTGCTCGAGGGCGAGACGTCGGTCACGATCACCTTCAGCGCGGCGCGCGGCGCGCTCGCCGACGCCGGGCTCACCGCGGTTGACG
>JBJSXO010000051.1:0-10665 GCA_046086425.1 Actinomycetota bacterium
ACTGGGAAGCGTGGGCGTCGGGAACCGGACTCGGTGTCCTCGCGCGTGAGGTGGTCGCACGCGGTGACGCTCCGAGCGTGCTGGCCGCGGCGGGCGGATCACCCGAGGCGGTCACCGGTGAGCACGTGAGCCGCGCCGCCCTCAACGGTGCGGCCGACGCGCTGGCTGTGCTCGACACCTACGCGGACTTCGTCGCCGTCGGGTTCGCCGGGCTCGCCAACGTGCTCGACCCCGAGGCCATCGTGATCAGTGGCGGTCTGGTCAATGTCGGGGCGGTACTCGTGGACCGCATCCGCGATCGATTCCCGCGCCATCTCGAAGGCCGCGAGTTCCGGCCCGAGATCCCGATCGTCGCGGCGCAGCTCGGTGACCAGGCCGGTGTGATCGGCGCGGCGGTCCTCGCGCGCCAGGTGGTCGTGTAGCGCATGCCGGCGCCGCGCGTCGGCCTCACCCTGCCGGTGTTCGTCGCGGATCCCGATGAGGTGTTCGCGGTCGTGCGGGCGGCGGAAGCCGCCGGGCTCGACGGCGTGTTCGTCTACGACCACATCTTCCGGGTCGCGCCCGACGGCACTCATCGCCCTGCGCTCGAGATGACCGCGCTGCTGAGCGCCGTCGCGGCGGAGTCGACCGGGCTCCACGTCGGGGTGCTGGTGACCCGGGCGTCGCTGCGGCCTCCGGCGCTGACGGCCCTCACCCTGGAGACCGCCAACCGGGTCTCGGGGGGACGCGTGGTCACCGGCATCGGCGCCGGGGACCAGGAGAGCGAGGGCGAAAACGAGCAGTTCGGGCTCGCGTTCGGCTCGCTCGAGGACCGGGTGGCCGTGCTGCGGGCCACGGTGCGGGCGACGCGCGACCGCGGCTTCCCGGTTTGGGTCGGGGGTCTCCACCACGAGGTCCGGGCGCTCGCGGCCGCCGAGGCCGACGGGTGGAACCGCTGGGGCGGGAGCGTCGAGCGGTTCGCCGAGCAGGCCACCGAGCTGCACGCAATGGCGGTGCGGCGCCCGTTCACGTGCTCGTGGGGTGGGCTCGTGGTGCTGCGCGACGACGATGCCGAGGCCACCGACGCAGCGGACCGGCTCGGGGCGCGCCCGGGGACGCTCGTCGGCGGGGTGGACACCGTGGCGCAGGCGTTCGCCGCGTACGGCGCTGCGGGTGCCGGCTGGGTGATCGCCGGTCCGGTCGACGCACGCGCGGCGGAGAACGCGACGCGTCTCACCGCCGTGAAGGCACGCCTCGGCTGACGCCCGGCCTGCCTCAGGCGTCGCGGCCGGGCCCGTCCCGCAGCGGCACCCGCGGGACGACGAACAGCCCTTCGGCGTCGGCGGTGAGCACGTCGTCGGCGTGCACCGTGCCGTGCAGGCGCATCCGGCGTCCCTCGCGGTGGACCGGCCAGGCCGTCATCCGCAGCTCCCGGTGCAAGGGGGTCGGCGTGCGGTAGCGCACCGACAGCCGGCCGGTCAGGCCCCCGCGGCCGTTGACCACGTTGCACATGCCGAAGAGCTCGTCGAACGCGAGGGCGACGATCCCGCCGTGGACGCACCCCGGCGGTCCCTCGTAGACCGCCCCGAAGCGGACCCGCACCTCGAGGACGCCGTCGGTGACCGTGTAGGTCGCGGCAGGGGAGAGCGGGTGGGCTTGTCCCACCAAGAGGCTGTGGGGCAGGAAGTCGCCGTAGTGCGCGGTCCGGGGCCGCCCCGCCGTCGGTGCTGCGCCGGCGTCGACGAGCGCAGCCGTCGCCGCCTCGACCGCTGCGGCGGCCCGGGCGAGGGCGTCGTCGTCGACGTCGGGGCCCACCCCGGCGACGGTCTCGACGAGTGCCCGGGTCGACTCGACCACCCGGAGCCGACCGGCTCCGATCCGCTGCTCGAGATCGAGCGGGGCCGCCACTACCTCCCCTTGAACACGGGCGGGCGCTTCTCGGCGAAGGCCCGCGGCCCCTCCTGGGCGTCCTCGCTCGCGAACACCTCCCAGCCGATCGGGTCCTGGTGGGCCATCGCCTCGGCGTCGGTCATGTGCTCGGTCTCGCGCCACGCCCGCAGGATCGCCTTGATCGACAGCGGACCGCAGGCTGCGATCTGCTGCGCAATGGCGACGGCGGTTGCGAGCGCATGCCCGTCGGGGACCACGCGGCTGATGAGACCGATCTCCTTCGCCTCACGCGCCGGGACCGGTCGCGAGGTCAGGAGGATGTCCATCGCAACGGAGTAGGGGATCTGACGGGGCAGGCGGCACGCCGAGCCGCCCAGCGGGAACAGGCCGCGCTTGCCCTCCCACACTCCGAAGATCGCGCTGTCGCCCGCCACCCGGATGTCGGTGCCCTGGAGGATCTCGGTCCCGCCGGCGACCGCGTACCCCTCGACGGCGGCCACGATCGGCTTCGAGCACCGGTAGTCGCGCAGCAGGGCCTTCCAGTGGAGATTCGGCTCCTCCGACATCCGCTGCTCGACGTACTCGCTGCGCGGCGCGTTCATCGACACCAGGTCCATGCCGGAGCAGAAGTGACCGCCGGCGCCGGTGAGGACTCCGCAGACCACGTCGTCGTGGTCGTCGATGTAGGTGTAGGCGTCGGCGAGCCCGACGAGCATCGGTGCGCTGAGCGCATTGCGCTTCTCGGGACGGTTCATCGTCATGATGACGACACCGCCGTCCCGCTCGACGACGCAGTTCTCGGTGGAGAAGGGCAGGATCTCGGGCATGGCAGGAGCGTAGCGAGCGCCGGGGTGACGGCCTCCGGTCGCGAGTTGCGGGTCGAGGGTCGCGGGCCGTTCGGGTCCCGGCGGCGCGCCGGCGGGCTCAGCGGGATGCGAGCAGCGCCGCGACCTCGGCGAGATGCCGGACTCGCATGACGTCGGCGTCCCCGTGGTGGTCGTAGGGATCGACCAGGACGGGGTGGACCCCGGCGGCCTGCGCCCCCGCAACGTCGGCGGCCGGCGTGTCCCCGACGTGGAGCGCGTGCGCCGGGGCGACCCCGAGTGCGTCGAGCGCGAGCCGGAAGATCCCGGGATCGGGCTTGGCCACGCCGACCACGGCCGAGTCGAGGACCGCACCCACCTCGACCCCTGCGCCCGGACCCACCTGGCAGATCCCGTCGTTGCGCAGCTGCGCCTCGACCGTGCCGTCGGCGTTCGACACGATCGCGACGGCGACCCCGGTAGCGGCGACCGCGGCGAGCGCGGCGCGTGCTCCGGGGATCTCGCGTGTCCACACGTCTCCCCGCGCGAACTCCTCGAGGAGCACGTCCCGGGCGCGGTCGAGATGCTCGTCGGGAACCCCGTGGGCCCGGGCGTAGGCGAGGTTGTAGGCGTGCCACACGCCGTGGTCGCTCGTGAAGTCCGACGTCGCCGCCGCGCCGGCGAAGTGCGCCCGGTCGAGGTCCTCGTCGGTGGCGTCGATGCCGAGGCGGGCCAGCGCGTCCCGCATGCGGTCGTGGTCGGGAAGGTAGATGACGCCCCCGAGGTCCACGAGGACGGCGTCGATTCGCGACCACTGCACCCGGGAACCGTACCGGCGAAACGTACGGGGGAGACGAGAGGGGACGGCTAGGTTGCCCGGATGGAGTTCCGCCGTATCAACGGGTTGCCCCCGTACGTCTTCGGGATCATCGACTCGCTCAAGATCGAGGCCCGGCGGGCCGGCGACGACGTCATCGACCTCGGCTTCGGCAACCCCGACCTGCCGTCGCCCGACGTCGCGGTGGACAAGCTCGTGGAGGCGGTGCGCAACCCCCGCAACCACCGGTACTCCCAGAGCAAGGGCATCCCCAAGCTGCGGGCGGCGATCTGTCACCTCTACCACCGCAAGTTCGGGGTCGAGCTCGACCCCGAGACCGAGGCCTGCACCTCCATCGGGGCGAAGGAGGGCTTCTCGCACCTCATGTGGGTGCTCCTCGGCCCCGGCGACGCCGCCCTGGTGCCGAGCCCGTCGTACCCCATCCACATCTGGGGGCCGATCCTCGCCGGCGCCGAGGTGCGCCACGTGCGCCTCGGCCCCGAGCAGGACTTCTTCGACAACCTGCTCGAGGCCTGGGAGGACTCCTGGCCCCGGCCCCGGGTGATCGTGCTGTCGTTCCCGCACAACCCCACCACGGCCTGTGTGGACCTGGACTTCATGGCCCGGATGGTGGACTTCGCCCGTGAGCACGACGTGCTCCTCGTGCACGACTTCGCCTACGCGGATCTCGGCTTCGACGGCTACCAGCCCCCGTCGATCCTCCAGGTTCCCGGAGCGAAGGACGTCGCGGTCGAGCTGTACACGCTGACCAAGTCGTTCTCGATGGCAGGGTGGCGGGTCGGGTTCCTGCTCGGCAACGCCGAGGTGGTGGGCGCGCTGGCCCGGATCAAGTCCTACCTCGACTACGGCACGTTCCAGCCCATCCAGATCGCGGCCACCGTCGTGATGAACGAGCAGCCCGACTACCCGGCCGAGGCCAACGCGATCTACATGGCCCGGCGTGACGCACTCGTCGACGGGCTCGAGCGCGTCGGGTGGCACATCGAGAAGCCCAAGGGGACGATGTTCGTGTGGGCGCCGATCCCGGAGCCCTACCGGGAGATGGGCAGCCTCGAGTTCGCGAAGATGCTGGTCAAGGAAGCCAAGGTGGCGGCCTCGCCGGGCATGGGCTTCGGCCCCGGTGGTGAGGGCTACGTGCGGTTCGCCTTGATCGAGAACGAGCAGCGCATCGGGCAGGCCGTGCGCCACATCCGCCGGGCGCTCCCCAAGCTCGGTTGACCGCGCCGGGTCAGGCCTCGGCGTCGGCCCAGTTGCGCGCGCGTTCGACCGCCCGACACCACTGCGCGTAGGCGGCGTCGGTCTCGGCCCGCGATGCAGTCGGGATAAAGCGGCCGTCGTCGTGCCAGTGCGCGGTGACGTCGTCGAGGTCGGTCCAGACGCCCTCGGCGAGACCGGCGAGGAACGCCGCGCCGAGCGCAGTGGTCTCACGGACGGCCGAGCGGCGCACCTCGGTGCCGAGCGCGTCGGCTTGGACCCGGCACAGCAGGTCCATGACGCTGGCGCCCCCGTCGACGCGCAAGGAGGCGACGGGCTGGCCCGACGCCGCGGTCATCGCGTCCACCACGTCACGCGTCTGCCAGGCCATCGCTTCCACTGCGGCCCGCACCAGATGGGCACGGGTCGTGCCGCGGGTGAGGCCGATGACGAGACCCCGTGCGTACGGGTCCCAGTGCGGCGCGCCGAGGCCGGTGAGCGCAGGGACGAACATCACCCCTCCGGTGTCGGGCACCGACTCGGCCAGCGGACCGGCCTCCGACGCCGCCCCGAGGATGCCGAGCCCGTCACGCAGCCACTGGATCGCCGCGCCGGTGACGAACACCGCACCTTCCAGCGCGTAGGTCACGGTGTCGCCGAGCTGCCAGGCGACGGTCGTGAGCAGCCCGTCGACGGCCTCGGGAAGCGCGGTGCCCACGTTCATCAGCACGAACGAGCCCGTGCCGTAGGTGTTCTTGGTCTGGCCCGGGGCGACGCACGCCTGCCCGAACAGCGACGCCTGCTGGTCGCCGGCGACGCCGCTCACCGGTACCGCGAGCCCCGCGGCCCGCTCGGGGACCGTGACCCCGAAGCGGCCCGAGCTCGGTCGCACATCGGGGAGGGAGGGGGTCGGCACGCCGAAGAGATCGGCGAGCTCGTCCGACCAGGCTTGCGCCTCGATGTCGTAGAGCAGAGTGCGGCTCGCGTTGGACGGCTCCGTCGCGTGCACGCCACCGTCGGGCCCCCCGGTGAGGTTCCAGAGCAGCCAGGCGTCGACGGTGCCGACCAGGAGATCGGTATCCGCGACGACGCCGCCCTCGGTGAGGAGCCAGGCGATCTTGGTGGCCGAGAAGTAGGGGTCGAGGATCAGACCCGTGCGCGCCCGCACGTGCGGCTCGTGGCCGGCGTCGCGCAGGCGCGTGCACATCCCCGCCGTGCGCCGGTCCTGCCACACCACGGCGCGGTGCCGCGGGCGGCCCGTGCGGCGGTCCCAGGCCACGACCGTCTCGCGCTGGTTCGTGATGCCGATCGCGGCGACCGTGCCCCCGGCGGCTGCGACCTCGGCTGCGACCACGCCCAGTGTGGTCCGCGCGGCGTCGAGGATGTCGTCGGGGTCGTGCTCCACCCACCCGGGCCGGGGAAAGTGCTGGGGGAACTCGCGGTAGGCCATGGCCCCGGGCCGCCCGTCGGCTCCCACCGCGAGGGTGCGGACGCCCGTGGTGCCGGCGTCGAGGGCCAGCACGACGGTGCGCCGGTCCGTGCTCATGTCTGCACCCGGCCGTGCCGCACACTGCCCGCCATCGCCGCAGGGTACGCGCCGACGGGGTGACCGCGCGCCGGAGGTCGGGGTGCAGCGGGCAACATGGGCGCATCCCGGCTCGGGGAGACTCGGGACGCTCGGGGAGGAAGGTGGCGTCATGCGAATCGGAGTGCTCACCGGTGGCGGCGACTGCCCCGGGCTCAACGCGGTGATCCGCGCGCTGGTCCGACGCGGCGAGCGCGAGTACGGCCACGAGTTCGTCGGGATCCGCCACGGCTGGCGGGGCCTGGTGGAGGACGTGACCGTCCCCCTCTCGATTGCCACGACCCGGGGGATCCTCCATCGCGGTGGGACGATCCTCGGGACCTCGCGCACGAACCCGTACAAGGGCGACGGCGACGGGGTCGGTGCCGTCAAGGCCACGCTGGCCCGTCACGGTATCGACGCGCTCGTGGCCATCGGGGGCGAGGACACCCTCGGCGTCGCCGAGCGGCTCGGCCGCGAGGGTGTGCGCGTGGTAGGGGTGCCCAAGACGATCGACAACGACCTGTCCGGCACCGACGTGACGTTCGGGTTCGACACCGCAGTGCAGATCGCGGTGGACGCGATCGACCGCCTGCACACCACGGCCGAGAGCCACGACCGGGTGATGGTGGTCGAGGTGATGGGCCGTCACGCGGGCTGGATCGCCCTGTGGTCGGGCATCGGCGGTGGTGCCGACGTCGTCCTCGTGCCCGAGCGCCCCTTCGACCTCGACGCCGTGTGCGCGCGGCTGCAGCGCCGCCACGCCGACGGCCGCAGCTTCTCGATCGTGGTGGTGTCGGAGGGGTCCACGCCGGTCGAGGGGACCATGGTGCTCCAGGAGGCTGCGCTCGACGAGTTCGGGCACGTGCGCCTCGGAGGCATCGCCAACCTGATCGGTCCGGAGATCGAGGCCCGCACCGGCTACGAAACGCGGGTCACGGTGCTCGGGCATGTGTTGCGCGGCGGCACCCCGACCGCCTTCGACCGCATGCTCGCCACCCGGTTCGGGCTCGAGGCCGCGGCGGCGGTCGAGGCCGGGGACTTCGGGACCATGGTTGCGCTGGCGGGCAACGACATCGTGCGGGTCCCGATCGCCGACGCCGTGCGCGAGTTGAAGACGGTGCCGGCGTCGCTCCTCGACACGATGCGCGTGCTCCTGGGCTGAGGCCAGCGGGGTAGCGTCACCGGCGATGATGCCGACCTCGCTCGTCGCCCTGCTCGAGCTCCTCGACCTCGAGGTACTCGAGGAGAACCTGTTCCGCGGCCTGAGCCCCGAGACCCCGCACCAGCGGGTCTTCGGCGGGCAGGTGGCGGCGCAGGCGCTCGTCGCCGCCGGGCGCACGGTCGAGGCCGACCGCCGGGTCCACTCGTTGCACTCGTACTTCCTGCGCCCCGGCGACCCGGCCATCCCGATCGTCTTCGAGGTCGACCGCATCCGTGACGGCCGCAGCTTCGCCACCCGGCGGGTGGTTGCGATCCAGCACGGGCGGGCGATCTTCAACCTGTCGGCGTCGTTCCAGATCGACGAGCCCGGGCCCGACCATGCGATGGCGATGCCCGACGTGCCCGACCCCGAGTCCGTGCCGACCGTGCGCGAGCGCGTCGAGACGAAGTTCGGTGACGCCAAGCCCGACGAGGCGCTCGAGTGGCTCGGCCGCGGGACGCCCCTCGAGGTGCGACACCTGCAGGAGCCGCACTGGATGGAGCCGACCCGACGCGAGCCCTCCCAGGACCTCTGGTTCCGAGCGGCCGGCCCGATGCCCGACGACCCACTGCTGCACGCCTGCGTCGTGGCCTACGCGTCGGACCTGTCGCTCATCGACACGGCGACGCTCCCGCACGCGATCGGGTACGACACCGGCTTCATGATCGCCAGCCTCGATCACGCGATGTGGTTCCACCGCGAGTTCCGCGCCGACCAATGGCTCCTCTACCACCAGGTGAGCCCGTCGGCCTCGGGTGCGCGCGGCCTCGCCGAGGGCTACGTCTTCCGTCGGGACGGCGCGTTGGTGGTGACGGTCATCCAGGAGGGGCTCATCCGCCCGTTGCGATGACCGTCGATCTCCGCTCCGACACCGTGACCCGGCCCACGCCGGAGATGCGGGCGGCGATGGCCGCGGCCGAGGTCGGTGACGACGCCTACGGCGAGGACCCCACCGTCAACCGGCTGGAGTCGCTCGCGGCGGCGCTCCTGGGTCGGGATGCGGCGTGCTTCGTGCCGTCGGGGACGATGGCGAACCAGCTGGCCCTCGCCGTGCTGGCTGCCCCGGGTGACGAGGTGGGCTGCGCCGCGCGCGCCCACGTGCTGCGGCACGAGTCGGGTGGTGCCGCCGCGAACTGGGGGATCCAGCTCCGGCCGCTCCCCGACGCCGGCGGCGTGATCACCCCCGGGGCCCTCGAAGCCGCGGTCGCGGACCAGCGCCACCACCTCCCGCCCTTCGTCGCGGTCACGATCGAGAACACCTACATGCCGGCGTCGGGCCGGCCGTGGCGCGTCGGCGAGGTCGTACCGGTGATCGACGCGGCGCGCCGTCACGGCCTGCGGGTCCACATCGACGGCGCTCGCATCTGGAACGCGGCGATCGCCACCGGCTGCTCGCCGGCCGAGCTGACCGCGGGCGCCGACACGGTGATGTACTGCCTGTCGAAGGGTCTGGCCGCGCCGGTGGGGTCGGTGCTGTGCGGCGCGGCTGATCTCGTGGCGCGCGCGCGGGCGTTGCGCCATCGGCTCGGTGGGGCGATGCGCCAGGCCGGCGTGCTCGCCGCGGCGGGGATCGTCGCGCTCGAGACCATGGTCGAGCGTCTCGCCGACGACCACGTCCGGGCCCGGTGCCTGGCCGAGGCGCTCGCCGAGCGGTTCCCGGGCAGCGTCGACCCGACGGCAGTGGAGACGAACGTGGTCTGTGCGGCCGTGGCTGCGTTGCCCGGCGCGTCCCCTGCGGCGTTCCTCGACCGGCTCGCCGCCGCAGGGATCCGCGCGGGGGCCATCGACGCCCGTACGGTGAGGTTCGTGACCCACAAGGACGTCGACGACGACGGGATCGCCCGCGCGATCGGGGTGTTGTCCGAGATCGCCGCGGAGGGCGACCGATGAGCGCGCGCGACGCCGTGGTACCCGAGCGGGTCCTCGCCGTGTACGCCCATCCCGACGACCCGGAGATCTCCTGCGGGGGGACGCTGGCCAAGTGGACGGCCGCCGGCGCGCACGTCGAGGTGCTCGTCACGACTCGTGGCGAGAAGGGCACTGCCGATCCGAATGCCGATCTCGACGCATTGGCCGCACGGCGGCGCGAGGAGACCCGCGCCGCCGCAGCGGTGCTCGGCGTCGCCGCGACCCACCACCTCGAGTACGGGGACGGGGACCTCGACGACGACGCGGCTCTGCGGAACGACATCGTGCGCCACGTGCGCCGCGTGCGTCCCGACGCCGTGCTGTGCCCGGACCCCACGGCCATCTTCTTCGGCGGGAGCTACTTCAACCATCGTGACCATCGCGTCACCGGCTTCGCCACCCTCGATGCCGTTGCCCCCGCGGCGGCCAACCCGCACTACTTCCCCGAGCACCTTCGCGACGGCCTCGCCGTGCATCAGGTCGCGTCGGTGTACCTGAGCGGCACGCTCGAGCCCGACACCTGGGTCGACATCAGCGCGACCCTCGAACGCAAGATCGACGCGCTGTTCTGCCACGTGAGCCAGCTGACCGAGACCGGGGAGTGGTTCCGCGAGTTCCTGCGGGCATCGGCCGAGGAGGCCGGACGCGCCGCCGGGGTCGCGTACGCCGAGGCCTTCCGCCGGATCGACCTCGCGACCTGAGGCCCGCCGTCGGGTCGGCGCACCGCCGACGGCTCAGGACGGCTCGGGACGGCTCAGGACGGGTCGGGCCCGGGGTCGTCCGCGAGCGACGTCGGCTCGATCGCCGGGGGCGGGACCCGCCGCCATTCGGCCTGGGCCCGGAGCACGAGGACGGCGACGATGCCCACGCCCCCTCCGGCCACGACGGCGCCGACCACGGCCCACAGCAGCGGTTGGAGCCCGCCGTCCTCGCCGGCGCTGATGTCGCCGAGGCCGTAGCCGATGACCCCGCCGAGCAGGCCGGCGACCAGGATGCTCGAGAACGCGAGCAGGAACGCCGCGCGTGAGGGGAGCGTGGGCGGGGCGTCGGGAACCCGCTGCGGCGGACCGGCGGGCTCGCTCCCGGGCGGTTCGCTCGATACGGGGTCCACGCCCGGATGCTACGGGCGCGCGCGGGCCGGTGGGGCGTCGACCGTCTCGGGCCCGGCGGGTACGGTCGTGCGGTGGAGACGGCGGCCCGGTGAGCCCCTGCGTCGATCCGTGAGCGGGGCGGCGCGGTCGGGTGACGAGACGACCCGCCAGTGGCTCGTGGCCGGTGCGCTCCT
>JBJSXO010000052.1:0-3269 GCA_046086425.1 Actinomycetota bacterium
GGTCGAGCTCACCACGGACCCGGTCTCGGTGATCTCGGGCGTCGACGACTGCGGGACGGCGGCGACGGACGGGGACGCCGGCGCGACCGCCACGACGAGGTTCTCGGTCGACACCGCGAACGCGAGCGACGCGGACACCGACTACACACCGCCGGTCGTGACGACCGTGACCTACGCCATCGACGGGACCTAGGGGGCGTCTTCGTCGACGGAGGCCTTGCGCGTCGTTCGACGACGGCGGTCCCACCACCAGAGCCCCAGGGGAGCGAGCCAGCCGAGCAGCAGCGGGCCGTAGTAGGGGAAGGATCTCCACTCGAGTTGGACCACGCTGTCCCCGGGCTCGACCCGCACCGCGAGGACGCCGGGCGACACCATCTGCGTCGCCCGGGGCACTCCGTCCACGGTCGCTGTCCAGCCCGGGTCGAAGGTCGCCGACAGGACGAGGAGGCTCGGTTCGGAGACCTCGACCTCGGCCAGCACGAACCCGTCCTCGAGCCGGACCTCCTGCCGTGAGATGCGTCCGAGCGATGCCGGGTCCCTCGTCGGGTCGGACCCCGGGACCGGGCCGGGAGCCTCCGCCCCCGCGTAGCCGATCGTCCACACCTCGCCGCGGTCGAAGTCCTCGGAGCCGAACCACTCCCGGGCCCGCTCCAGGAGCGTGAACCGGTCCGCCGTCACGGCCCGGGTGCTCTGTGCGAGGCGGAGGTACCCGCTGTCGCCGACCTGCCACAGGACGCAGCACCGGCGCGATGCGAGTTGCGTCGCCGGGACGGCGGGCGGCACCCCGGGTGGCCGGATCACGTACCGGATGCCGAAGATCGGGTACTGGCGCGCATCACGTTCGTCGAACCCGCTCTCGATGTCCGAGAGGATCGACCACGTAGGGCGCGTGAACCCGATCGCGTCCGCATCCTCGGAGAGGAAGGCCATGTAGAACGGCGTGCTGCCGAGTCGGAACGGGTCGACCTCACGGGGATTCATGCTCTGGTAGACACGTCCCGGCCCCCTTGCGGCCGCGATGGCGAGGAGCTCGCGGAGTTGCGGCCGATCTGCCCGCTCGGTCAGTTCCTGCTGCGCGACGAGTCGGCGCTCCACCATGGCGTAGTCGACCCGCTGGGCGATGGCCGGCGAGAGCGCTCCGACCACCGCGAGCGTCGCGAGCGTCCCCGATGCGAGTCGAAGCCGGCCTTCCGCTTCGGCCATCGCCCAGCGGAGGACCCCGACGAGGGCGACTCCGGCGAGGTACAGGGCGGGGAGTTGGACCGCGACGATGAATCGCGGCATGAAGACGTCCTCCATGCCAGGCAGGGCGCCGAGCGACGGGAACGAGGTCCGCCCCGCGTACAGCACCGCGCCGACCGCCAGCGAAGCGATGAGCGCGCGGTCGACCTCGGACCGACGGACGCGGCCCAACGCGACCACGAGACCGCCGATCGCGAGGGCGGTCAGGACCGGCACGCGCGCGCCGTCGAGCGTCTGCCCCGTCGAGAAGGCGCGCAGCATCGGCCCGACCCCGACCGAGCGGTAGCCGATCGGGTCCGCGAGGAGGTTCCGTGTCACCCAGGCGCGCTCGGCGAGCAGCGGGCTCACGAACCATGCCGAAGCGACGATCGCCGCGCCCCCGAGGAGCGCCGCTCGAACGACACGACTCCTCCGCGGAGCCCCGACGAGTGCCCAGACGGGCAGCAGGAGCGCCGCAAGGTACGCCATCACGAGGTGGGTGGGGATGAGGAGTGCGAACGCGGCCGCCGCCTTCCCCCGATGCCGCCCCCGCGCCACCGCCTGCCAGGCGAGCCCGATGACGATCGGGAGGAGCCAGATCCCCCAGAGCTGCGCCCATGCCCCGTAGCCGCGCCACGTGTAGGTCGGCCACTGGAACCCCATCTTCTGCGAACTCGCGATGAGGGGGGCCAGGGCTCCGGCCGCCCCCGCCGCCGCCCGGCCGAGGCCGAGGAGCCGACCCCCGAGGTAGACGCTGATGGGCCAGGTGGCGAGGAGCAGGTACAGGGTCCAGGCGAACGCGCGATCGGCCCCGACGGCGACGCCCGCGGTCCCGGTGAGGATGTGGGGGAGGCTCTGGTAGTGGTGGAACCTCGCCGCGCCCAACGAGAGGTACGGGAACCACCCGTCGAGGGGCAGGTGCCCCCCCGAGACCCGCTCGGCCACCCAGCGGACGAGGGCGCCGTGGATCGAGGAGTCGTTCGCCCGCCACGTGAGGGTGAGCTCCGGGAGCAGGGCCCAGATCCCGAAGGCCACCGAGGCGGCGATGGCCGCCTCCGGCGCGCCGAACCGACGGAGCGCATCCTTCGCCTGCTGGGCCCGGCTCGGGTGAGAGCGGGGTGCCTCCCGAGCCCCGGCCTCATCGCGCCCGTCCACGGCACGGATGATAGGTGTGCGGCTGCCGGGGAGTGCACCGCAGGAACCGGGTGTCCACCCTGTTGACAGCCCAACCATCGTCCGTCAGGCTTCCCCCCAGCGCTACGGCTCCTCGGACACGCCCTGACCGACGCGCACCGTGGGTGTGTCCGAGACGGGGGGCCTCGCCTCGTTCTGGACGGAGAAGCGGGAGAGGAGAGTCACATGAACGCGTTCTTGAGGAAGGTGAGGATCGGCCTCGGGGTGTTCCTCACGGTCGTGGTCGGTGGAGGCTTCGCGACCGCGGCGGGGAACGACCCCGACTTGGTGTCGCACAGCGTGACGTACAGCGTCCTGAGTTTCCGGGCGATCTCGCTGTCATCCGCAGACCCCGTTCCGATCGGGGCGGTGCGGCAGGGCAGCTTCAAGCAGGTGGACGGTCCCGACATCTACTACGCGACGACGTGGGCCGGCGACCAGATCACCGTTGGGTTGAGCGCGGACATGGAGACGGATCTGCAGCTCTACCTGATCCCGGGCACCCCGGCTGTGAACGATTCGTACACGCCGGCGGAAACGACGACTGAGTTCCCCGTGCCCTGCGACACGGACGGTGAAGGGGTCGCCGCCTCGTCGGTGCTGCTCGACTCCACCGACACCACCCTCGTGAACAGCATCACCGACTGCGGTCTGGACACCGCGGGGGCGTGGATCACGTTGAGCACGGCGTTCAAGCTGGACGCGACGAGCGCGAACGACGTGGACACCGACTACACGAACACGACCTCGAAGACCGTCACATACACCATCGACCAGCCGGCGTAAGCCGGAGATGCGATCGAATCTGCCGATGCGGCGGGTCGTTCGCGGTGTGGCGGTCGTGACTCTCCTCGCGGGGGCGGCGCTCGGCGCCG
>JBJSXO010000053.1:0-2995 GCA_046086425.1 Actinomycetota bacterium
CTACGCCCGGCTCGACGCCTGGGCGCGCGAGCGGGGCATCGAGCCGGTCGGGACCTGAGCGCCGTGGTCGGCCGGCACCGAGTCGAGCCGGAGCCGGCCGGGATCCGACCGGCTCCCATGGTGCGGATCAGTCCGCGTGGGTACGGCTGCCCTGGGCGAACTCCTCGACCATCACCCGGGCCTCCTCGTCGCGGTACTGCACCGGCGGCGACTTCATGAAGTACGCCGACGGGCCGAGGAGCGGGCCGCCGATGCCGCGGTCGAGCGCCACCTTCGCGCAGCGCACGGCGTCGATGATCACGCCGGCCGAGTTCGGGGAGTCCCACACCTCGAGCTTGAGTTCGAGGTTGAGCGGCACGTCACCGAAGTTGCGGCCCTCGAGCCGGATGTAGCACCACTTGCGGTCGTCGAGCCACGGCACGTGGTCCGACGGTCCGATGTGCACGTCGCGGGCGTCGATGCCCTGGGTGATCTGGCTCGTGACCGACTGGGTCTTCGAGATCTTCTTCGACTGCAGGCGCTTGCGCTCCAACATGTTCTTGAAGTCCATGTTGCCGCCGAAGTTGAGCTGGTAGGTGTGGTCGAGGGCCATGCCCCGGTCCTCGAACAGCCGGGCGAGGATCCGGTGCACGATCGTGGCGCCGACCTGGCTCTTGATGTCGTCACCGACGATCGGGAGCTTGGCGGCCTCGAACTTCGCCGCCCACTCCGGGTTGCTGGCGATGAACACCGGGATCGCGTTCACGAACCCGACACCGGCGTCGAGGCAGGCCTGCGCGTAGTAGCGCTGGGCGTCCTCGGAGCCGACCGGGAGGTAGCTGACGAGCACGTCGGCCTTCGCGTCGCGCAGGGCCTGGGCTACGTCGACCGGCTCGGCCGGCGACTCCTCGACCACCTCGCGGTAGTACTCGCCGAGCCCGTCGAGGGTGGGCGCGCGCAGGACGGTCACGCCGAGGTCCGGGACTTCGGCGAACTTCACGGTGTTGTTCTGGCCCGCGAACACGGCCTTGCCGAGGTCGAGGCCGACCTTGTCGGCGTCGACGTCGAACGCAGCGACGAACTCGACGTCGCGCACGTGGTACCCGCCGAGCACGACGTGCATGAGACCCGGCACCTGCTCGTCGGCGGCGGCGTCGCGGTAGTACTCGACGCCCTGGACGAGGCTGCTCGCGCAGTTGCCGACTCCGGCGATCGCGACTCGAACGGACTTGCTCATCGGGTGGCTCCTTCCTGGACTTTCTGAACCTTGAGGACTTCGGGGACTTCGGGGGTCTCGGATCCGGGGGTGGCGTCGGCCGCCGGGGCCGCCTCGGCGGCGATGAGCTCCTCGATCCACTCGAGGTCGCGCTGGGTGGAGCGGGTGCGGTGCTCCACGAGCGAGCGGCTGTAGCGGTCGGTGCGCGTGCCGGGGGCCGTGCGGCTGCGGTCGAGCCGGGCGAGCAGGGCGCGGCGCCGCCGCTCGAGCAGCTCGAGGCGCGCCTCGGGCGGGAGCTCGGCGCAGAAGGCGAGCTTGAGCGCGAACAGGCGCTCCTCGTCGGCGTGGGGGTCCTCGGCGAGGAGCAGCTCCTCGAACCGGGTCGCGCCCCGGTCGGTGACGCGGTAGGCCTTGCGGGTCCGCCGGGAGGGCTTGGCGGCGCGCCCGCCGGCCCGCCGGGCCGCGGCGAGGTCGCCCTTGAGCGAGCCGGTGGCCGCGATCGGCCGGGCCACCTCGACGGGCTGGGCCACCACCTCGATGGCGCCGTCACGCTCGAGCCGGCGCAACGCCGGGTACAGCGACCCGTACGACACCCCCCAGAGGAAGCCGAGGGTCTCGCCGAGGCGCTTCTTGAGCTCGTAGCCGTGGAGCGGCTGCTCTTTGAGCAGGCCCAGGACGGCGATCTCGAGCATCGGGGGCTCCCGGTGGTGGGGGACGAGCGGGGATGGTGCGAAGTGGTGGTGCGAACGTGCCGGTGCGAACGTGCCGGAGCGAACGTGACTGAGTCCTGAAGCCCGGTTGGTACGCACCGATATATCGAACCGATATATCGGCAATCACAATAGCGGATTCGGGCCGGGGTGCAAGCCCGGTCGGGGGAGGCGCGATCTACACTCCGCGCGTGCGCCACCACGTCGACTACGCCCTGGCCCGGCGGGCCGTGCTGCGGGATCTCCGGACCGGCCGGCGGGACCGCCTCGACGTGTGCGACGCCCAGCCCGAGCTGCTGCGGGCGGCCCGCCACATGGCCGAGCCGGTCGACGGCGACTGCCCGGTCTGCGGGTCGCCGGAGCTGGTCCTGGTCTCCTACGTCTACGGCGACCGGCTGCGCCAGGCCAACGGCCGCTGCATCGACGCCGCCGAGCTGGCCCGCCTCGGTGCCGCCCACGAGGAGTTCTCCCGCTACGTGGTCGAGGTCTGCCCCGACTGTCACTGGAACCACCTGCAGCGCCACGAGCTCCACGGCCGCCGCCACGCCGGCTGATCTCCCGACCGCATCCGCCGGGCGCCTGGCCCCGGACCCCGGGATTTCTGTACGCTCGCGATGCCGCCGGGAGCCGCTCGTGCCCTGGACGGCGGAGGCGACACCATGGCCGAGTCGGCAGCGTCCCCGCGGCGGGTCACCGCGCCCGCCATCGCCCAGCGCAAGGGATCCGGGTCCCCGATCGTGATGGTCACCGCGTACGACGCGCCGTCCGCGCGCGTCGTCGACGACGCCGGTGCCGACGTCATCCTCGTCGGCGACTCGGTGGCCAACGTGGTGCTCGGCTACGACGACACCTTGCAGGTCACCATCGACGACATGGCCCACCACGTCGCCGCGGTGGCCCGGACCAAGCCGCGCGCGCTGGTGGTGGGGGACCTCCCCTGGATGAGCTACCACGTGTCGATCCCCGACTCCGTGGTGAACGCGGCCCGCCTGGTGCGGGGGGGGGCCAGCGCGGTGGGGCGCTAGGGGGGCGGCAAACGCCTCGACACTCTCTCGGCAATCCTCGCCGCCGCAACCCCAGTGCTGGGCAA
>JBJSXO010000054.1:0-4034 GCA_046086425.1 Actinomycetota bacterium
CGATGCGCGACTTCACCAATCCGGACCGGGGGTCCGAGCACGTGGCGGCCCTTGCCCGAGCGCCGCTGGCCGAAGGGATCACCTGCATCTCTGACGCCGCGTGCGCGCCCGAGGCCGAGGCCCTCTACGCCTCCATGGCCCGGGCCGGGACCCTGCCCGTCGACGTCGTGGGTATGCCCCATCCCGCAGCGCTGCTCGTCAACGACCACACGACCCGCCTCGACGGCCCACCGACTGGCGACGGCGACGACCGCTTCCGTGTCGGGGCGGTGAAGCTGTTCGCCGACGGGGGTGTCGCCATCGCGCTCGACACCCGCGTGCACGGGCATCCGCTGCGCATGGGGATGCTGTTCGGCGACCTCGACGAGCACGCCACCCGCGCCGCGGCGCGCGGCTTTCGCATCGCGGTCCACGCCATGGGCAACGCCGGTGTCCAGGCCATGATCGACACCGCCACCACGATCGCGCGGCGGGACCCCGGCGCCGACCACCGGTTCCGGGTCGAGCACGCCGGAGTCACCAGCCCGGACCAGTGGCGAGCCCTGGCCGATCTCGGCGCAGTCGCCGTCGTGCAGCCAGGCTTCGTCGAGCACGTCGGTACCAACACCAGCGGGGTGCGCTTCGACCACCATCACTGGCTTGCGTTCGCCGGGCTGGCCGACGCCGGTGTCCGCCTGGCCGGGTCCAGCGACGACCCCTGCGCGCCGAGCGCGCCGCTCTGGGGAGCCGGCCTCGGCGTGCTCCGACGTACCGCTGCGGGCCGCGAGTTCGAGGCCGAGCAGTCTGTCCCGTTCCTCGACTGGCTCGCCGCCTACACCAGCGGCGCGGCGTACGCCGGCGGCCAGGAGGACGAGCGGGGGTCTCTCACCCCGGGCAAGCTCGCGGACCTCGTGGTGCTGGACCGCCCCGACGTCGGTGCCCGCGTGCTCCGGACCTACAAGCGCGGGGTGCCCGTGGTCGGCGCGGGTGCGCCCTGACCGGGGCCGGGGACGGCGGTCAGGACCGGCGGCCCAGCGCCAGGAGATGGGCGAGGTCGACCGCGAGGGTCGCCGCGGTGATGGCGGTGAGCGACCCGGTGGCGTCGAGGTCGGGCGCCACCTCGACGTGGTCGGCCCCCACCACCCGCAGCCCCGCGAGCCCGTGCAGGAGCCGGCGCGCGTCACGGGTGCTCGGCCCCCCCACCACCGGGGTCCCCGTACCCGGCGCGAAGGCCGGGTCGAGGAAGTCGATATCCAGCGAGACGTAGACGGACCGGTCCCCTACCCGGGACCGGATCTCGGCCACCGTCTCGGTCAGGGGCCGATCGAGGAGCGCGTCGGCGTCGACCACGGCAAATCCGCAGTCGGACGGGCCGGCGGTGCGCATCCCCACCTGGACGGACCGGCTCGGGTCGACGAGACCGTCGCGCGCGGCAACCCGGAACACCGTGCCGTGACCGAGCTCGTCCCCGCGGTCCCAGGTGTCGGAGTGGGCGTCGAAGTGCACCAGCGACAGCGGACCGTGTCGCTCGGCGAGGGCTGCGAGCACGGGATACGAGACCGAGTGGTCACCGCCAAGCACGAGCGGTGACGCACCCGCCGCCACGATCGTCGCCACTGCACGCCGGGTGTCGGCCACCATGGCCTCGGGACTTCCCGCCCAGGGCGTCGACGCCACGACGTCGCCCCAGTCGACGACCGTTGCCGCATCCCACAGGGTGAAGTCCCACGGCCAGTGGCCCCGCGCATCCTGGCCGACGAACAAGGACTGCTCACGGATGGCGGGCGGCCCGCCGCGCGCACCGGAGCCGGCGGGGGTGTCCACGCCGTAGGGGACGCCCAGCACCGCGATGTCGACACCGACGAGGTCGCGGGTTGCGGCGCGCCGACCGAACGTGGCCAGGCCGGTCGTCACCTCAGCGGTGCTGCTGACGGATCCAGCCGACCGAGCCCTCGAGGAAGGCGCCGACGTCCTGGGCCTTGTTCTTGGCCACGTCCTCGAACCACTGCGGGATGTACGTCTGCAGCCGGTCGGCCTTCAGCGCCGCCATCATCCCGTCGACGAACTCGCCGACCGGGATCTTCTCGATCTCGGGCGAGAGCGGGTCGTTGTCGGGCACGAGGAACAGGGGCGTGTCGACGACACCCGGGTACACGATGTTCACGCGGATGCCGAGGTCCCAGACGTCGATCGCCATCGCCTCGGCGAACACCGACAACGCCGCCTGCGACGCGTCGTACGCGCCCTCGCCCGGGGACGACAGCGTGGCCGCGACCGACGACACCATCACGACCCGTCCCGACCCCCGCTCCACCATGTGCGGGAGGAGCCGCAGCGTGAGCCGCACCGGCGACGAGTAGTTCACCCGCATCACGAGGTCGACGGTCTCGGGGTCGATAGCGGTGACGTGCTTGTGCTTCGGGATGCCGGCGTTGTTGACGAGCACGTCGATCCCGCCCATCTCGGCGAGCGCAGTGGCGGCGAGCACGTCGACCTGACCCCAGTCGGCGAGGTCGACGGGCCACATCCTCGACTCGGGCGAGTGGACACGGCACCGGGCCAGGGTCGCTGCGAGTCGCTCCTCGTTGCGGCCGACCAAGCCCAGGATCGCGCCCTCTGCGGCCAGTCGCTCGGCCAGCGCCGCGCCGATCCCCGACGACGCGCCGGTGAGCAGGATGCGCGCGCCTGCGGGCTCGAGTCCCGGTGCCATGGTGGAGTCCCCTCTCCGTCGGACCGCCGACCCCGGCCGTCCTTGCGAACGTCTAGCACACCGCCCCGGGGATCCTGCGGAGCCCGGTCGGCGCGTGTCGGAGGCTCCGGGTCAGAGCCCGGTGACCTGGAGGGCGATCTCGGTGGGCAGCGGGGTGGCGCCGAGCGCGCCGCTGCGCCCACCGGTGGAGGTGCCGGTGCCGCCGGTGATCCCGGCGAACGCGCCGGAGCCGCCGAGCACCGCGATCGTGGCCGCGAAGGCCGCTCCGCCGCCGTTGGTGGCGACGGTCGCGCCCTGCACCGCCCCGACGATCGTGGAGCCGTCGGCGAAGCGCAACGTCAACACCGCGCTCCAGGGGCCGCTGCCGTCGAGGTAGGTGATCTGCTTGTCGAGCGTCACCGACACCGCCCGCCCCGCGAGCGGGCCGTTCCCGACCGTGGCGTCCGCGGTCTCGACCGCGGTGCCCACCAGGCGCGACCCCGCCGGGGTGGCCAGGGTGACGAGCCGGTTCTCGGTCACCCCGGTCGTGGTCGAGATCGTCAACGGCGTACCCGGAGTGGTCGACCCGACCGGCGTGGCCAGACCCGCACCCTCGGCGATGAGCGCTGCGGTGAGGATCACCACGGGCTTGGCCGTGTCGTTCCCGCCGTAGTGGGTGAGCCCGGCACCCTCGGTGAGCGACGCCCCCGCCGGGATCCTCACCGTGGTCGGGCCGGTGACCGTGCGGGCGGTGCCGTCCCGGTCGGTGATCACCGTGCTGCCCCCGGTGATCCGGTAGGTCAGCACCCCCGACTGCACGGACGCGATCTGCGTGCCGTCGTGGAAGTGCTCGGTGAGCGTCGCCTTCGGCGCGATCCGCACCCGGGTCAGGTACAGGACCTGCCCCGGCGCGTTCGCCGGTGCGCTCACCGACAGGATCGTGCGGGTGATCCCGTTCGCCCGCACCACGCTCCCTGCCACCGGCAACGTCGGAGGTGTCACCCCGACCGTTGCCGTCGTCCCGGTCGTGTTCGCTCCGGCGCCCACCGGCACCGCCACCACCCCGGCGACGAGCGACAGGGCAACCGCCCACATCGCCCGCATCGCTCCCCGCATCACCTGGTCCCTCCCACCGCCACCTCGCCCGGCACTCGTCGCGCTCGGGAATCCGGCGAGCCTAATGCCACGCATCACCCGTGCCCCGTACCACCGGGAAGCGCGTCGGCGACCGGGCTGCCCTACGATGCGCGCCCGACGCACCCGCGGCCGCCTCCGGGCGAAGGAGAGTCCCATGCGTGCCCTCGTCTACGGCGTGGCCCCCGAGCCCGGCGACGCCGCACCCACCGGCAACCCGCTGCTCGACGGG
>JBJSXO010000055.1:0-11146 GCA_046086425.1 Actinomycetota bacterium
CGAACATCGAGGAGATCATCTCCGGGTTCGACGTCGTGGTGGACGGGGCCGACAACTTCCCCGTGCGGTACATGCTCAACGACGCCTCCGTGAAGCTGGGCATCCCGGTCGTCCACGGGTCGATCTTCCGCTTCGAGGGACAAGTCACGGTGTTCGACCCCTTCAAGGGCCCGTGCTACCGGTGCATGCTGCCTGAGCCCCCGCCCCCCGAACTGGCCCCGAGCTGCGCCGAGGCCGGCGTGCTCGGAGTGCTTCCCGGCATCGTCGGATCGATCCAGGCGCTCGAGACGATCAAGCTCCTGCTCGACCTCGGCGATCCGCTCCGGGGCCGCCTCCTCGCCTACGACGCGCTCGAGCAGAGCTTCCGGACCTTCAAGGTGCGGCGTGATCCGCGCTGCCCGACGTGGGGCGACGACGCGCCGCCGATCGTCATCGCCGAGTACGACGAGCACTGCCTGCCGCACGCCGTGCTCGCCGACGGCACCACGACGCACTGACGACCACCCGCCGCAGCCGCGGCGGGGCGCTCAGCCGGCCGGGACGGTCGTCGTCGTGGTCGTCGCCTTGGCCGCGGCGACGACCGTCACCGAACCACGCTGACCACTCGTCGGGGAGCCGTGGAACGAGCAGTAATAGGCGTAGGTCCCGGGCTTCTTGAAGCGGTACGAGTAGTCCTTGCCCGTCGTCAATGCCTTGGTCCCGAACTTGGCCTTGACCGCCACGACGTTGTGCAGGATCTTGCCCTTGTTCTTCCAGGTGACCTTGGTCCCCGCCGTGACCTCGAGCTCCGACGGCTTGAAGAAGTTGTCGCCCACGGTGACCGCGGCCTTGGCCTTGGATTTCGTGGTCGTGGTCGACGTGGTCTCGGCGGCCGACGCGGGACCGACCCCAAGTCCACCCAGCACGAGCGCCACGACCGCCATGGTCGCAGCAGTCGTCCGGGCGCGGTGCTTGCTCATCGGGTCCTCGCTCTGGTCGTCTTCTTGGCTGGGGTCTTCTTGGCTGGGGTCTTCTTCGCGGTTGCCTTCGTGGCTGCAGGCTTCTTGGTCGGGCCGTCGGCGGGGGCCCCGGTCACCGGCCCTCGGGGTGGCGTGAAGCCCGCCACCAACTCGACCAACGTCCGCACGCCAAATCCTGTTCCGCCCCGCACCACGTAGCCGTCGTCGCTCGGGGCCCGGGACGGGCCGGCGATGTCGAGGTGCACCCAGGGCCGGTCGCCGACGAACTGCTGGAGGAAGATCCCCGCCGTGAGCGCGCCGGCGTAGCGGCCGCCGCTGATGTTGGCGAGGTCGGCGACCTCGCTGTCGAGCGACTTGCGGTACTCCGTGGGCAGCGGCAACGGCCACACTGCCTCGCCCGCCCGGTCGGCAGCCGCGCGCACCTGGCCCGACCACCCGTCGTGGTTGCCCATGAGCCCGGCGATCTTCTCCCCGAGGGCCACGACGCACGCCCCCGTGAGTGTGGCGAGGTCGACGATCGCGTCGGCGCCGTCTTCGACGGCAAGGGACAACGCGTCGGCGGGGATCAGGCGACCCTCGGCATCGGTGTTGAGCACCTCCACCGTGGTGCCGTTCCGGATCCGCAGCACGTCACCGGGCCGCGTCGCCGTCCCGCTCGGCATGTTCTCCACCAGCGGGACGTACCCCACCACACGCGCTCGCGCACCGATGGTCCGCAGCACCGACATGGTCGCGACCACGGCGGCCCCGCCGGCCATGTCGGTCTTCATCGTCTCCATGCCCGCTGCGGGCTTGATCGAGATCCCGCCGGTGTCGAAAACGACGCCCTTGCCCACCATGGCCAGGCGGCCCCGAGCCGCACCCGCAGGTGCGAACGTCATCTTGAGAAAGCGCGGCGGACGCGCCGAGCCCTGGGCCACGCCGATGACTCCGCCCAGCCCCTGCGCGCGGATCTGCGCCTCGTTGAGCACCTGCACGGTGACTCCCGTCCCGGCGAGCAGCCGCCGAGCCGCCGCCGCGAACTGTGCCGGTGACTTCGAGTCCGACGGCACGTTCACGATGTCGCGCGCCCAGATCGCGGCGTCGGCAATGGCATGCCCGCGCGCGAGGCCACGCCGGACGTCGGCGCGCCCGTCGAGAACCGTGACCTCCCGCAGCGCGGACGCAGTGCCCTTGGACTTGAACTCGAGGTACTGGTACGAGCCGAGCAGGACGCCCTCGGCCACGGCTTGGGCGCGTGCGCCGGCCGCGATCGACCGCGGGGCAGCGTCGAGCAGCGACGTGGCCACCGAGCGCACCTTGGTCGACGCGCGGGCCAGCACGGCACCGGCACGCCGGAGCCCGTCGACGGTCACCGTTGCAGGATCGCCCATTCCCACCAGCAGCACGGCGGGGGCCGACAGCGATCCCCCGGTCGGGACCAGCGCCGTCTGGCCCGGCTTGCCCTCGAACCCCGCTGCGGCCGAGACCGCGGCGATCTGGTCGCCGAGCGCAGTGCGCACGGTTGCGCCCGCGCGGCCGATCGGCCCGTCGGGACCGGCGGGCACAACGAGAAGGTCGGCGGGGACGGTGTCGGCCCGCTGGGTCGCGGCGGTGAGCGTGATGGCCACGGATGTCCTCCGGAGTGGGGTCGGGGCGAGGCGGGTCGGCCGGGTGTTCAGCGCTCGCGGACGGGTCGGTAGTGACCCTCCTGCCAGCGAGCCAGCGTGTACACGAGGTCGGCGAGGCGATTGAGGTACGGCACCACGTGGCTCGACGGATCGAGCCAGCCGGCGCCGGTCGCCGCCACGGACTCGCGTTCGGTCCGGCGCACCACCGTACGCGCCACGTCGAGCGCAGCCGCGATCCGGTTCTCGCCGGGAAGCACGAACTCCTGCGGTGGCTCGAACCGACCGGCGATGTCGTCGATGACGGGCTCGAGCGCGTCGACCATCGCACCGGTGACCCGAGTGAGACCGTCATCGAGCTGGTCGCGCCGCCCCGGGTCGGTCGCCAGCTCTGCGCCCACCACGAACAACTCGCGCTGGAGGCGGATCAGCAGCAGGTCGAGCTCGCCGCCCCGTTCGGCGTCGGCACGGGCCATCCCCAGCGCGCTGACCGCCTCGTCCGACGTGCCGTAGGCCGTGGGCCCGGGAGCGTCCTTGCGAGCCCGGCCGCCGAAGAGCAGACCCGTGGTGCCGTCGTCGCCCGTTCGCGTGTAGACCTTCCGCCCCGTGGACACGGCCGCAGTCTACGGGGCGCCCCGCCGACCGTGGCCGCCGCGGAACTAGCCTGATCGGCACGCTATGGCCGAGGACACCCACGCCCATGCGGTCGACGGGCCCGGCGACCCGCACCTGACCCCGGTGACCCCGGTGACGCCGGTGACGCCGGACCCCGCCGTCCCCGCCACCTGGCGCTCCCTCGTCCGCTCGGCGCGACCCAAGCAGTGGACGAAGAACGTCCTCGTGTTCGCCGCGCCTGCCGCCGCCGGCGTGCTCGACCAACGGACCGCCGCCCTCGAAGCACTCGTCGCCTTCGTCACGTTCTGCTTTGCGGCGAGCGGTACCTACCTCTTCAACGACGCCCTCGACGCGCACGCCGACCGACTCCATCCCACCAAGCAGTTCCGCCCGGTGGCGGCCGGCCACCTCAGCGAGGGCCTGGCCAAGACCGTCGCCGTCATCCTCGTGGTGATGGGGATCCTCGTGGCCCTCCCGGTGCAGGACGGCCGCCTTGCGCTGGTGGTCGCCGGCTACGTCGCCCTGACGCTCTCCTACAGCGCCTGGCTCAAGTACGAGCCGGTCATCGACCTCGGTGTCGTCGCCGCCGGTTTCGTGATCCGGGCGATCGCCGGTGGCGTCGCGACCGGGGTCGTGATCTCCGACTGGTTCCTCATCGTCACCGGCGGTGCGTCGCTGTTCATGGTGACCGGCAAGCGCTACGCCGAGCAGATCGAGATGGGCGACGCCAGCGGCGCGCACCGGGCCACCCTCACCGCGTACACGCGGAGCTACCTCGGCTACGTGCGCTCGGTGGCGTCGGCGATCACGATCCTGGCGTACTGCCTGTGGGCGTTCGAGAACGCCGCGACGACCGGTTCGCAGACCTGGTTCGAGATCTCGATCATCCCGTTCGTGCTGGCCATCCTCAGGTACGCGCACGTCGTGGAGCAGGGCCGCGGTGGCGCCCCCGAGGACATCATCCTCACCGACCGCATCATCCAGTTGCTCGGCGCGCTGTGGGCCGTCACCTTCGCGATCGGCGTGTATGCCTGAGGCCGGCTCCGCGCGCCTCCTCACCGGTTGGGGCCGCACCGCGCCCACCGCATCACGGGTCGTCCCGCTCGTCGACCCGCGTGTCGCCGACGACGCCTTTGCCCACGCGGGCCGGCGAGGAGTCGTCGCCCGGGGCCTGGGCCGCAGCTACGGCGACGCTGCGCAGAACGCGGGCGGCACCGTCGTCGACACCACTGCGCTCGTGGGCTTCCACGAAATCGACCTCTACTGTGGCGTGATCCACGTCGACGCCGGCGTGAGCCTCGACGCGGTCATGCGACGGATGATCCCCCTCGGCTGGTTCGTGCCCGTCACTCCGGGCACCCGCCACGTGACCGTCGGCGGCGCGATCGCGTCCGACATCCACGGCAAGAACCACCACGTCGACGGCACCTTCACCAGCCACGTGCGGTCGTTCACGCTCCACACCCCGACCGGCACCGTGGAGGTCAGCCCCGAGTCCGACCCCGAGCTCTTCTGGGCCACGGCGGGAGGCATGGGCCTCACGGGGATCGTCACGAGCGCCGAGGTCCAGATGATCCCCATCGAGACCTCGCTCGTCTCGGTCGACACTGAGCGGGCGACCGACCTCGACGACGCCATGGCCCGAATGGTCGGAGGCGACGACGCGTACCGGTACTCGGTCGCCTGGATCGACTGTGTGGCCACCGGAGCGCAGCTCGGGCGATCCGTGCTGACACGCGGTGACCACGCCCCCCTCGACGCGCTGCCGGCGTCACGACGAGCCCGGCCCCTCGAGTTCTCGCCCGGGGAGCGGCTCGCCGCGCCCCCGTGGGTGCCCAACGGGCTGCTCAACCGACTCACCGTGCGCACGTTCAACGAGCTGTGGTTCCGCAAGGCTCCTCGTCACCGTGTCGGCCACCTCGAGTCGATCGCCGGCTTCTTCCATCCGCTCGACGGTGTACGGGGCTGGAACCGCTTGTACGGAAGCCGGGGCTTCGTCCAGTACCAGTACGTCGTGCCCGACGAGGCCACCGAGACGGTGCGCGCCACGCTCGAAGCCCTCGGTGCCGCCCAGTGCGCCTCGTTCCTCGCGGTCCTGAAGCGCTTCGGGCCGGCGAACTCCGGGCCCCTGTCGTTCCCGACCCCGGGCTGGACGCTCGCCCTCGACATCCCCGCTGCGGCTCGCGACCTCGCCGGGCTGCTCGACCGTCTCGACCGGATGGTGCTCGACGCGGGCGGGCGGGTCTACCTTGCCAAGGACTCACGGCTCGACGGCACGCTGGTCTCCGCGATGTACCCGCGGCTCGAGGACTTCCGGGCCGTGTGCCGCCGGGTCGACCCCGCCGGGGTCATTCGCTCCGACCTCGCCCGCCGGCTCGGGCTCCGCTGACGAAAGAGGCCCCATGCGCGACGCCCTCGGCAACGTCCAGTCGGTCCTCGTCCTCGGGGGAGGCTCCGACATCGCGCTCGCCACCGTGCGCCGGCTCGTCGCCGCCCGGACGCGCACCGTGGTGCTCGCGGCACATCATCCCGACCGTCTCGGCGATGCGGCCGCCGAACTGCGCACCGCCGGCGCCACCACCGTGGAGGTCGTGCCCTTCGACGCCAGCGCGACCGACGGTCACCCGGCGTTGGTCGACGACCTGTTCGACCGCTTCGGCGACTTCGACGTCGTACTGATCGCGTTCGGCGTCCTCGGCGACCAGGCGCGCGCAGAACAAGACGTCGCCGCTGCGCTCGAGATCGCACGCGTCAACTACCTGGGCACCGTTTCGGTGGCGGTGCCGCTTGCCCACCGGATGCGTGCGCAGGGGCACGGGACCATCGTCGCACTGTCGTCGGTCGCCGGGGAACGGGTGCGGCGATCGAACTTCGTCTACGGGTCGTCCAAGGCCGGGATGGACGGGTTCCTCCTCGGCCTCGGCGACAGCCTGACGGATTCCGGGGTGAAGGTCCTCGTCGTGCGGCCGGGTTTCGTGCGGACGAAGATGACCGAGGGCCTCGACGCCGCCCCGTTGTCGACGACGCCCGACGCAGTGGCGGACGCGATCGTCACCGGGCTGGCGCGTGGGAGCGAGACCGTGTGGGTGCCCGGCACGCTGCGGTACGTGATGATGGTGCTGCGCCACCTCCCCCGCCCGATCTTCCGCCGGCTCCCTTTGTGAGGGCAACCCCATGAGGACGGTCGCGGCCTTCGACTTCGACGGGACCCTGTCCTCGCGGGACAACTTCCTGCGTTTCGTGCGGCTCGTCGCGGGCACTCCCGCAACGGCAGGAGCCATGGCCGCCGCAGCACCGACGCTCCTCCGCACGCGACGAGACCCGACCCAACGCGACGTCGCCAAGGCGATCGTCCTCCGCCGGACCATGGGCGGACGGAGTCACACGGACGTCGGTGGCCTCGGCGCGCGCTTCGCCCGCGAGGTCGTGCACCGGCACCTGCATTCCCAGGTGCTGGGTCGACTCGAGGCCCACCGCGCGGCGGGTCATGAGCTCGTGATCGTGTCGGCGTCGCTCACCGCCTACCTCGAGCCTGCGGCCGCGCTCCTCGGGATCGGGACCGTCCTGGCCACCGACCTCGAGGTCGACACCGACGGGACCCTGACCGGCGAGATCGCCGGAGCGAACGTGCGCGGCCCGGAGAAGGCCCGCCGCCTCGACGCCTGGCTCGCGGGATCCTCCGCCACCGTCTACGCGTACGGCGACAGCCACGGCGACGCCGAGATGCTCGCCCGCGCCGACCATGCCGTGCTCGTCGACGGCCGGGGACGGATCCCCGTCGGTGCCGTCGCCGTCGGCTGACCCGTCGTCGGGGCAGGGTGCCGGGCGGGGCGCCGGTAGCCTCACCGCCTGATGGACTCCTTCCTCGACGCCCTGCACGAGCGCGTCCTGGTGTTCGACGGCGCGGCCGGGACCAACCTGCAGCTGGCCGGCCTGACGGTCGACGACTTCAAGGGTCCCGAGCTCGAGGGCTGCAACGAGATTCTCAACGTGAGCCGGCCCGACATCGTCGCCGAGCTGCACGACTCCTTCCTCCGCGTGGGGTGCGACGCCGTCGAGACCAATACCTTCGGCGCCTTCTCCGTCGTGCTCGCCGAGTACGCGATCCCGGAACGTGCCTTCGAGCTGGCCCGGAGCGGAGCCGCCATCGCCCGCGAAGTGGCCAGCGGCCACTCGGCCGACGGGCGCCCGCGCTACGTCGTCGGCTCGATCGGGCCGGGAACCAAGCTGCCCTCGCTCGGTGCGATCACGTTCGCCGACCTCCGCGACGCCTACGAGGTGATGGTCGACGGACTGCTCGACGGCGGCGTCGACGTGCTGCTCGTCGAAACCGTGCAGGATCTCCTCCAGGGGAAGGCCGCACTGGTCGCGTGCCGGCGCGCGATGGCCCGGGCCGGGCGCGAGGTTCCCCTCATGATCCAGGTCACGGTGGAGACCACCGGCCGCCTGCTCATCGGGTCGGAGATCGGTGCGGCGCTCAACGCGCTCGACGCGATGCGGCCCGACGTCATCGGCCTGAACTGTGCAACCGGCCCTGCGGAGATGACCGAGCACCTGCGCTACCTCGCCCAGCACGCGCGCACCTACCTCTCGTGCCTCCCCAACGCCGGGCTCCCTTCCATCGTCGACGGGCACACCCACTACGACCTCGCCCCCGAGGAGCTCGCCGACGCGCAGGAGCGCTTCGTCACCGAGTTCGGGATGAACGTCGTGGGTGGCTGCTGCGGCACGACCCCGGAGCACTTGGCCGTCCTCGTCGACCGCATCGGCGGACAGGCACCGGTGGCGCGCAGCCCCCTCCACGAAGCCGGTTGCTCCTCGGTGTACTCCAACGTCCCCTTCCGTCAAGACCGCTCGTTCCTGGTCATCGGTGAGCGCACCAACGCCAACGGGTCGAAGAAGTTCCGTGAGGCGATGCTCGCCGGTGACGTCGACCTCTGCGTGCAGATGGCTCGCGAGCAGGTGAAGGAAGGTGCGCACGTCCTCGACGTATGCGTCGACTACGTGGGGCGTGACGGCGTCGACGACATGCACGAGCTCGTGTCCCGCTTCGCCACCCAGGTGCCGCTGCCCCTCGTGCTCGACTCCACCGAGCCGCCGGTCATGGAGGCGGGCCTCCGGCACTCGGGGGGAAAGGCCATCCTCAATTCGGCCAACCTCGAGGACGGCGAGGGGCCCGGATCCCGGTTCGACCGGGTGATGACCCTCGCCCGGGAGTACGGCGCCGCGGTGATCTGCCTCGCCATCGACGAGGAAGGCCAGGCCCGCACCGCCGACCGGAAGGTCGAGATCTGCACCCGCATCCACGACCTCGCGGTCGAGCGCTACGGCATCGAGCCGTCCGACCTCATCTTCGACTGCCTCACCTTCCCGCTCGGCGCCGGTTCCGAGGACCTCCGCCGGGACGGCATCGAGACCATCGAGGCCATCCGCCGGGTGAAGGCCGGGCTCCCGGGCGTGTCGACGGTGCTCGGTGTGTCCAACGTCAGCTTCGGGCTCTCCCCGGCACTGCGCCACGTCATCAACAGCGTGTTCCTCCACGAGTGCACCGAGGCCGGCCTCGACGCCGCCATCGTCCATGCGGCGCGGATCATGCCGATGCACAAGATCGACGAGCAGGTCCGCGCGCTCGCCCTGGACCTCGTCTACGACCGCCGCCGCGAGGGCTACGACCCTCTTACCGAGCTGCTCGACGCGTTCGCCGATGTCAAAGCCGGAGCCGTCGAACGCGAGGATCGGTCGGGTTGGCCGGTCGCCGAGCGACTCAAGCACCGAATCATCGACGGCGACCGCGACGGCATCGAGGCCGACCTCGACGAGCAACTGGCCGAGATGCCGGCGCTCGGGATCGTGAACGACGTGCTCCTCGACGGGATGAAGGTCGTGGGTGATCTGTTCGCCGCCGGCGAGATGCAGCTGCCGTTCGTGCTCCAGAGCGCCGAGACGATGAAGGTGGCGGTCGCGCACCTCGAGCCGTACATGGAGAAGACCGACGCGGGCGGCAAGGGTGTCGTCGTGATCGGGACGGTCAAGGGCGTCGTCCACGACATCGGCAAGAACCTCGTGGACATCATCCTGACGAACAACGGCTACGAGGTCCACAACATCGGGATCAAGGCACCCTTGCAGACCTTCGTCGACAAGGCGAGGGAGGTCAATGCCGATGCCATCGGCATGAGCGGCCTGCTCGTGAAGAGCACGTTGATCATGCGCGAGAACCTCGAAGAGATGAACGACCTCAAGTTGTCCGACGTCCCGGTGCTGCTCGGCGGTGCCGCCCTGACGCGCTCCTACGTGGAACGTGACCTGCGCGAGGTGTACGACGGACGCGTCTTCTACGGCAAGGATGCGTTCGAGGGCCTCAACACCATGGACACCCTCATGGAGGGCAAGCGCAACGGGACGCTCGACCCCGACTTCGGTCGCGCGCTCGGTGGTCGTGACCTCCCGGCGCGCAAGAGCGCGCAACCGACCGAACCCCAAGAGGTGCCCGCTCGCTCCGACGTGGCGACCGACGTCCCGGTGTTCGCGCCCCCGTTCCTCGGCGCCCGGGTCGCCAAGGGCATTGCGCTCGACGACATCGCGCGCTACGTCAACGAGACTGCGCTGTTCCGCAACCAGTGGCAGTTTCGGCCCAACAAGCCCGAGACCGACGACGAGTTCAAGGCGCGGATCCGCCCCGTGCTGCGCGAGCAGCTCGCCTTGGCCCAGGCCGACGGCACCCTCGTCCCGGCGGTCGCCTGGGGCTACTTCCCGGTCAACAGCGAGGGCGACGACCTCGTCGTGTGGACCGACGACGACCGCCACACCGAGCGGCTGCGCTTCCGATTCCCGCGTCAGCAGAAGGACCGCTTCCTCTGCATCAGCGACTTCTTCCGCTCGGCCGAGTCCGGCGAGCCCGACTACGCCGGCTTCCACGTCGCCACGATGGGATCGCACGCCACCGAGCGTGAACGCGAGCTCTTCGCCGCCGACCGGTACCAGGACTACCTGCTGTGCCACGGGCTCTCGGTGGAGATGACGGAGGCCCTCGCCGAGTACTGGCACCGCCGCATCCGCGAGGAATGGGGCTACGCCGACGAGGACGGGCCGACCCTGGCGGGGCTGTTCCGTCAGCAGTACCGCGGCTCGCGCTACTCGTGGGGGTATCCCGCCTGCCCGGATCTCGAGGAGCAGGCGAAGCTCGACGCGCTGCTCGACCTCGCGAGCATCGGGGTCTCCCTGACCGAGGAGTTCCAGCTCGATCCCGAGCAGAGCACCTCCGCGATCATCGTCCCCCATCCCGAGGCCAAATACTTCATCGCCTAGGCGCCCGGAGCCCCACTAACCTCCGGCGGGTGGAGCGGTTCGACGTCGTCGTGGTCGGCGGCGGGATCATCGGCCTCGCCACGGCGAACTCGGTCCTGCGGTCTCGGCCGGGCACGTCGGTCGTGCTGCTCGAGAAGGAAGCGGCGGTCGCTGCGCACCAGAGCGGCCGCAATTCCGGGGTGCTGCACTCGGGCGTCTACTACGCGCCGGGCTCGTTGAAGGCCCGCCTTGCCGTTGCCGGCCGGCGCTCGATGTTGCGCTTCTGCACCGAGCACGGGATCGCCCACGCCACCTGCGGCAAACTCATCGTGGCGACCCGAGCGAAGGAGCTCGACCGTCTTCACGAGCTGGCGCGCCGCGCGGCCGCCAACGGTGTCAACGCCGAGACGCTCGACGGTCGGGAGCTCGTCGAGGTCGAGCCCCACGCGACCGGGATCGCCGCGCTCCACGTGCTCGACACCGGGGTGGCCGACTTCCCCGCAGTGTGCCGCACCCTCGCCGAGCTCATCATCGCCGATGGAGGAGAGATTCGCCTCGGCACCACGGTCACCCGACTCGTCGGGTCCGGCCCGACCGTCGTCGAGACCGATGGCGACTCGCTCGAGGCCGGTGTCGTCGTGAACAGCAGCGGACTGTGGTCCGATCGCGTCGCCCAAT
>JBJSXO010000056.1:0-3278 GCA_046086425.1 Actinomycetota bacterium
CTGGCCGACCTGCGGGTGGTGGAGCTCGGCGTGTGGGTGGCCGCTCCGGCCGCGGCCGGGCTCCTCGCCGACTGGGGCGCCGACGTCATCAAGGTCGAGGCACCCGCAGGCGACCCCATGCGGGGTGTGTTCGGGGCCATCGGCCTCGACGACGACATGCCCAACCCCGCCTACACGCTCGACAACCGGGGCAAGCGCTCGCTGGTGCTCGACCTGCGCACCCCGGTCGACCGAGCCCGCCTCGAGGCGCTGCTGGCCGACGCCCACGTGTTCGTCACCAACCTCAAGCCCGACGTGCTCGACAAGTTCGGCCTCGACCCCGACGCCACCGCGGCGCGTCACCCGCACCTCGTCTACTGCAGCGTCAGCGGCTACGGCCTCGCCGGCGACGACCGCGACCGGCCCAGCTACGACCTCGGTGCGTTCTGGGCCCGCAGCGGCCTCTCCTACCAGCTCGCGGCCGCAGGCGAGCCACTCAACGCGCGTGGCGCGATGGGTGACCACATCACCGCGCTCGGCGCACTGTCCGGGATCCTCGCCGGGGTCATCCAGCAGCGGGCGACGGGCGAGGGCTGCGTGGTCGAGACGTCGCTGCTGCGCAGCGGCATGTACGTGCTCGGGTGGGACCTGGGGCTCCAGCAGTCGCTGGGCAAGGTTGCCCGCATGGAGCCGCGCGACGCACAGCAGTCGCCGTTGATGAACAGCTACCGCACCGCCGACGACTGCTGGCTGTTCCTCACCTGTCTCGAGGCCGACCGCCACCTCGCCAAGGTGCTCACCGCCTTGGGCCGCGAGGACCTCGCAACCGATGAGCGGTTCGCCGACGGGAAGGCGCTGCGCACCCACAAGCGGGCGGTGATCGAGGTGCTCGACGCCGAGTTTGCGCGTCGCCCGCTGGAGGAGTGGGCGCATCGCCTCGACGCCGCCGGCGTGTGGTGGGCGCCGGTCTCGTCACCCGCCGAGGTGCTGGTCGACCCGCAGGTGCTGGCCAACGACGGTCTGGTGGAGGTCCCCAGCCCCGTGGGTACGGGGACGACGACGAGCGTCAACGGACCGATCAGCTTCCGGGGCCGGCCGCTGCGCCGCACCGGTCCGGCACCGCGCCTGGGCGAGCACCCCGACGCGCGCTTCTGAGCCACCCGGCGCGGTCTCCCGCGCGCGTGGGGGTCAGCCGTTCGCCCGCTCCTGGGCCCGGGCGAGCAGGCCGCGGGCGATGACGATGCGCTGGATCTCGTTGGTGCCCTCGCCGATGATCATCAGCGGCGCGTCACGGAAGTAGCGCTCGACCGGCAGGTCGGTGGTGTAGCCGACACCCCCGTGGATCCGCATGGCCTCGGTCGCGATCTCGAACGCAGCCTCGCTGGCGAACAGCTTCGCCATGCCCGCCTCGACGTCGCAGCGCAGACCCGCCTGCTTGCGCTCAGCCGCCGACCGCGTGAGCAGACGGGCCGCTTCGAGGCGCGTGGCCATGTCGGCGAGCTTGAGCTGGATGGCCTGGTGCTCGGCGATGGGCTTGCCCATCGTCTCCCGCTGCTGTGCGTAGGCGAGCGCGGCGTCGAACGCGGCTTGGGACACGCCGACCGCGCGCGCGGCGATGTTGATGCGGCCCACCTCGAGGACGCTCAGGATCTGGGACAGCCCGCGCCCGAGGTCGCCGACGAGCGCGTCGGCCGGGAGGCGATGGTCCACGTAGGCCATCTCCACGGTCTCGATGCCCTTGTAGCCGAGCTTGCCGATGTTCTTCGACGTGGACAGCCCCCCGAACACCGGGCCCGGCTCCTTCTCGACGATGAACGCCGAGATGCCCTCCTCGGTGCGCGCCGCGAGCGCGATGATCCCGGCGCGCTCGCCGTTGGTCACCCAGGTCTTGGTGCCGTTGACGATCCACTCGTCGCCGTCGCGCACCGCCTTGCATGAGATGTTGCGGGTGTCGGTGCCGGCGTCGGGCTCCGAGAGGGAGAGCGCGCCGCGCCGTTCCCCGGTGACCATCTGGGGGAGCCAGCGGGACCGCTGCTCGGGCGTGCCGAACTGTGTGATCAGGGTGGCGCACATGGTGTGGGTGTTGACGATCCCCGACAGCGACATCCACCCGTAGGCGAGCTCCTCGATCACCCCGATGTAGGTGAGCAGGTCGAGCCCGAGACCCCCGTACTCCTCGGGCACGGTGATGCCGAACAGGCCGAGCTCCTTCATCTGCTCGACGATGGCGTGCGGGAACTCGTCGGCGTGCTCGAGCTCCGACGCGACGGGGATCACCTCGTTGGCGACCCAGCGCCGGACGGTGACGATCATCTCCTCCCGCAGTGCAGGGTCGGTGTCGCTCTGGGGGTTCGTGGTGGTGACGGTCATCGGATGCTCGCCTTCGCTCGGCCGGTCGTGCAGTTCTACCGGGTGAGGATGGAGACGCCCGCCGTTCCGGGGGCGCCGTAGAGCTGGGTGTAGCCGACGGTCGGATCGCCGGGCACCTGGCGGTCACCGGCTTGGCCCCGCAGCTGGCGCACGATCTCGTGGATCTTGCGCAGCCCCGACGCGCCGACCGGCTCGCCGTTGGCGATGAGCCCGCCGTCGGTGTTCACCGGCAACGGTCCGGTGATCTCGGTGGCGCCGTCGGCGAAGAGGGCCTCCTGATCGCCGTCGGCGCAGAACCCGTTCTCGGCGAGGTGGATGACCTCGGCGCCGGCGTCGGTGTCCTGCAGCTGGATGACGTCGACGTCCTCGGGCCCGATCCCGGCCATCTCGTACGCAGCGCGCGACGCGTCGACCGTGGGACCGACCGTCTCCTCCATGGGCAGCCAGGGGTGGTGCACCTCGAAGGCGCCGAGGCGCCGGGTGCGCACCGTGGTCGCCCGCAGGTAGATCGGCGTGCTCGAGTACCGGTGCGCGTCCTCGGCCGGGCAGAGGATCACTGCGGCGGCACCCTCGTCGGGTGCGCAGAACATGTACTGCGTGAGCGGGTAGTTGAGGTACGGCGACCCGAGGATCTCCTCCTCCGAGAGCGGCTTGCGACGGAACGCATTGGGGTTGAGCGCACCGTTGCGGTAGTTCTTGGCGGCAGTCTTCGCGAGCGTGCGCGCCGAGATGCCGTGGTCGTGCATGTACTTGTTGATCTTCATCCCGAAGAACTTCGTGGTGACGAACTGGCCGACGTCGCCGTACCACTCGGGGCAGGCGTACAGGCGCGGGTCGGCGCCGAACGCGCCGGGCGGGTGCTTGTCCATCCCCACCGCGATCCCGAGGCGGTGGTCGCCGAGGCGGATGGTGTTGGCCGCGAGGGTGAG
>JBJSXO010000057.1:0-8650 GCA_046086425.1 Actinomycetota bacterium
GGGTACGGGTCCGCGTGGAACGCGTGCGAGAACGGGTTCAGCTCCATGTCTCCCCCTCCACCCTCGACCTCTCGGTCGCCGGACTCAATCCCCGGACTCAATCACCGGACTCAGTCGCCGGACTCGCGCCGGGCGCGCCGCGCCGCGTCGGCGGCGTTGAGGCGCTTCATCGTACCGAGCGGGTCGGCCTTGAACGCCTCGACCGACTGCTGGTGCCCGGCGAGCGCCTGGAACTCCGACCCGGCCCGGATCGCCGCGTGCACACCCATCACCTCGGCCTGGCGGTAGACGAGGCGCTTGTTGATCTGGGCGAGGTCGCTCGCCACCGACGCCACCCGCTCGGCGACGTCGAGCACCTCGGCCTCGAGCGCCGCGGCGGGGAACGCCCGGTTGGCCCAGCCGATCGCCGCGGCCTCGGCGCCGGTGAGGTCGTCGCCGGTGAGAACGATCTCCAGCGCCCGGCGCACCCCGAGCAGCGGCATGTGGTACTGCCAGTCGGGCGGCGACGCCACCCGCACCACCGGGTAGCCGATGCGCGCGTCGTCGGCCACGTACACGAGGTCGCACGCCTGCGCGAGCTCGGTGGCCCCCGCGATCGCGTAGCCGTGGATCTGCGCGATCACCGGCTTGGCCAGGTTCCAGAACCGGAACCACGTCTCGCTCACCTGCCGGGTCCACGCGCCGTCGCCGCGGGCGGTGTGGAACGGGGGGTCGTCCATCAGCCCGCCACCGAGGTCGTAGCCGGCCGAGAAGCAGTCGCCGCCGCCGCGGATGACCGTGACCCGCACGACGTCGTCGACGTCGTGGGCCTCGAGCGCCCGGAGGAGCTCGGTGCGCATGGCAGTGGAGATCGCATTGCGCTTGTCGGGCCGGTCGAGGGTGATGCGGGCGACGTGCTCGGCGGGCCGGTCGACCCGGATGCAGGTGAACTCGCCGTTCTGCTCAGGCGTCATCCGGCCTCCGGTGCGTCGCGGGTGCCCGCTAGGTCGGCGAGCAGCTCGATCCCCTCGGTCCCCTCGCCGCGCACGATCAGGCCGGTGACCCCGAGGTCGGCGAAGCGGTCCCACTCACTGCGGATGCGCGCGGGCGACCCGATGAGCGCGCCCTGCTCGAGGTACTCGTCGGGCACCGCGGCCACCGCGGCGTCCTTCTCCCCCGCCATCCACAGCTCCTGGATGCGAGCCGCGGCGTCGGGGAAGCCCCGCCGGGCCATCGCCTCACGGTGGTAGTTGTGGGTGGCCGAGCCCATGCCGCCCACGTACATCGCGGTGAGCGGCCGCATGGCGTCGAGGGTGGCCCGCACGTCGTCGGTGATCACCACCGACACCCCGCCGAAGATCTCGAACGACGCCGGGCGCCCACCGCGGCGCGCGAACCCTGCGTCGAGGTGCGGGCCGTAGACCGCCGCGCCCTCGGTGCCCCAACCCATGGGCAGCAGCCCGTCGGCCACCTCGGCGGCGAGCTCGGTGTTCTTCGGCCCGCCCGCGGCGAGCCATATGGGGATCTCGCCGGCGGGGTGCAGGATCGACCGCAACGGCTTGCCCTGCCCGATCGCGCCGGGACCGCGGTAGGGCAACGGGAACTCGACGCCGTCGTTGGTGAGCGGCTCGCGCGCGAAGACCTTGCGCATGATCGCGACGTACTCCCGCAGGCGCCGGTTGGGACTGCCCCAGGGCTGGCCGTACCAGCCCTCCACGATCTGCGGGCCCGACACCCCGAGGCCGACGATCACCCGCCCCCCACCGGCGAGCGCATCGATGGTCATGGCCTGCATCGCGGTGGCCGCGGGGGTGCGCGCCGCGATCTGCGCGATGTCGGTGCCGAGCGCAATCCGTGTGGTCAGCGCCGCGAGGTACGCGAGCGGCGAGAACGCGTCGGACCCGTAGGCCTCGGCGGTCCACACCGAGTGGTACCCGGCGGCCTCCGCAGCGCGGACCTGGTCGACCGGCACGTCCATCGCCGCACCGCGGTAGAGGTCGAGGCCGAGCGCGAGCTTCATGGCGTCCTTTCCACTGGGTCCACCGGGCTCACCGGGCTCACGCGGCGAGGAAGTCAAGGATGTCGGGCAGCGCGGCCGGGTCCTGCACGAAGAACATGTGCCCACCCTCGTAGATCTCCAGGCGCGCGCCGGGGACGCGCGTGGCGATCGCCTCGCTGTTGGCCACCGGCGCGATGCCGTCGTAGCGTCCGCCCGCGACCAAGGTCGGGCAGGTGATGCGGCCGAGCCGGTCGACCACGTCGTGGCGGCTGCGCGCGTCCATCTGGGCGCGCTCCCCCCGGAGCACCTCGCCGGTCGCCGGGGCGGCGCGGCGCTCGGCGATCATCTCGGCGAGCAGCCGATCGCCCTCGTGCGCCGCGAGGTGCTCGGCAGTGAACCGGGTGTCGAGCAGCGTGGCCCCGAGGGCGGCGAGCTCGTCGGCCGACATCGTCTCGAGCGTGTGCAGGGGATAGGAGGCGAAGGCCCCGCCGGGCGAGGTGCAGACCAGGGCGAGGCGCTCGACCCGCTCGGGCGCCCGCACCGCGAGCTCCTGGGCGACCATCCCCCCGAAGCTGATGCCCACCACCCGACAGCGCTCCCAGCCGAGGTGGTCGAGCAGCGCGAGCGCGTCGGCCGCGTAGTCGGCCATCTCGTAGGGCCCCGGCGGGATCGACGTGCGGCCCAGGCCCCGCTGGTCGTGGGCGACCACGTCGAAGCGGGCGGCGAACGGGTCGATCAGCGGCCCGCTGGTGGCGAGGGTGGCCCCGCTGCCGTTGCAGAACAGCAGCGGTGCTCCGGCGCCGCGGCGCTCGTAGAAGATCTCGATCCCGTGGGCGGCGACGGTCGGCACCGCCGGAGACTACGCACTGGGCCCGCCGCCCGCACCGGAGCAGGTTCGGGCGGGATCGGGGTAGCCTCCGGACCGCCCCACTCCGGCCCGGGACCCCGAGGAGCCTCATGTTTCGCACGATCGTCGTCGGCACGGACGGATCCGATGGCTCGGCCCTCGCGGTGGCCGGGGCGGCGGAGCTGGCCCGCCTCACCGGGGCCACGCTGCACGTCGCCACCGTGGGCGGTGCGACCACCTCGGCCATGCTCGGCGACCCGCTCGCCGGCGCCGCGGCGATGACGGTGGCCGCCGAGGAGACCCGCGAGGAGCTCGCCGACATCGTCGAGCAGTCGGCCGCGCCGGCTCGGGCCCAGGGCGTCACCGTGGTCACCCACGCGCTCATCGGCAGCGCGGCCCAGGCCCTGTGCGACCTCGCGACGACGGTGCATGCGGACCTGCTCGTGGTCGGCAACCGGGGCATGCAGGGCGGTCGGCGGCTTCTCGGCAGCGTGCCCAACACCGTCTCGCACCACGCGCCGTGCAGCGTGCTCATCTACGAGACGGTCCACCCGCACGAGGGGTAGCCGCCGCGGCGCCCGACGGCCGACTCGGCGTCAGCCGAACACCATCGGCCGGCCCGGCGTCAGCCGATCTCGACGAGGCGATCGAGGCCCAGCGCGTCCATCGTGCGGGTGAGGCGCGCCGAGACCTCCGCCAGGTTGTCGGTGAGCAGGATCACGCCGAAGACGAACAGCACCGCGGCCGACGCGAAGGTGATCGCGCGTGAGTGGCGCTTCACCCACTGCAGGGGAGTGGTGAGCTTGCCGAAGGCGAGGCCCACCGCGAGGAACGACACGCCGAGGCCCAACGAGTAGGCCACCAGCAGCACGGTGGCCCGCACCAGGCTCTGGCCCTGCGCCGCGAACGACAGCACCGCACCGAGCACGGGCCCGATGCACGGCGTCCACCCGAGACCGAACGCGGCGCCGGCGATCGGGGTGGCCGCCTTGCCGAAGCGGTCGAGGTTCGGGTGGAAGCGGAACTCCTGGTACATCCGGGGCGCCATCAGAATCTGCGACCCGGCCAGGTACAGCGCCATCAGGATCACCAGCGCGCCGGAGATGCGGGTGAGCGTCGCCTGGTTCTGGAACAGCGCGTCCCCGACGGCAGTGGTGAGCAGCCCGAGCAGCACGAACACGACGGTGAAGCCGGCCACGAACAAGCCGGTGTCGAGCGCGACGCGCGGGAGGACCTTGGTGTCGCCCTCGCGCAGGTCGCCGACCGTCAGCCCGGTGATGAGGCTCAGGTACGCCGGGACGATCGGTAGCACGCACGGCGACAGGAACGAGAGGATGCCCGCGCCGAACGCGGTGAGGAAGTAGAGCGGACGCGTGGGGTCGTCGGCCGAGAGGAGCAGCGCAGTGTACATATGGTGCCGTCGATCGTACGGCTCACCCCGGCGCGCGCCGGCGCAGCACCACCGAGACCACGGCGATCGCCCCGACCAGGCCCAACGCCCCGAGCACGCCCGCGGGCGATCCGGTGTCGTCGTCACCGACCACCGGCCGGGCCCCCACGGGGCGGGCGGAGCGAGGTGGGCCGGGACGGGTCGACGGCACGCTGGCCCCCGGGTCCGCCGGCGCAGTCTCGGGCGGCGGGGCCGGATCGGCCGGGCTCGCCGCGGGCGCGGCGCTCCCCGCACCGGTGACGGCCCCGGGGTCGGCCGGTGGTGCCGGGGCGGCCATGGGGGGCGGGGCGCAGCCGACCACGTCGCAGAACGACCGGAACGCCGGCGCGCCGCCACCGAACCGCCAGCCCTCGATGTCGCCGTCGGACACCACGGTCGCCGCGGCCCCGGTGGACGAATAGCGCCATCCCGTGCTGCCCGCCGGGGCGCGGTAGTAGCCCCAATAGCGCGGATCCGACGGCGTGCCCAGGCACGCCGCGGGGTCGTTGCCGACGCCGAAGAGCTGACACACCGCGTAGCCCTCACCGGCGAAGACGCTGGTGACCGGCTGGGCCCCCGCGAGGGTGAGCGCCTCGAGGCCCGAGACCGTCCCGGAGAACGAGATCACCCGGGTGTAGGTGGTCGCACCGGTGTCGACGATCACCACCGCCTGGTTGGTGCCCGCGCGCGCCGGTGCCGGGACCAGCGCGACGATCACCGCAGCCGTCGCGGTGACGGCGACGAGCAGCCCCCGGGCGAACCGGGTCACCCGGTGAGCCTCGGGGCGAGCACGACCGGCTCGGCCACGACCGCCGGCGTGATCGGCGCGCAGGTCGGCGCCCCGGCGGCCCGCTCGATCGGGAGCCAGGTGCGCAGCAGCGCTTCGGCGGACTGCGAGCTCGCGAAGGTGTTGGGGGTGGCGCCGTCGTTGGGGCTCGCGATACGACCGTTGGCCTGCTGTTGCGCGCGCAGCCACGCGTCCGGCGGCGTGTAGGGCGCACCCGCCGACGCGGGGAGCACGGTGTCACGCCAGCACGACCGGTCGGGGTCGAAGCCCGCGGCCGCGATCGCGAGCATCGCAACGGCGGTCGCATTGGGGTCGTCGGCCCCGAAGGCGCGAAACGCCCCGTTCTCGGAGCGCTGGCTGGCCAGGTAGGTGAGGCCGGAGAGGATCGCAGGGTCGTTCCACGCAGCACCGCCGGCGACGAGCGCCTCGATCGCGACCGCAGTGGAGTCGACATCGGGGCTGTTGGGGTCGAAGGGGTCGTCGGGATTGGCCGGCGCGAGGCTGCCGTTGTAGTTCCAGCCACCCCCGGTTCGCTGCGCGGCGCGGATCGCCGTGAGGATCGCCGGGGCGGGCGACCCGCACAGCACCGCGCCGCCGAGCGCGAGGAACATCGACTCGTAGAAGAACAGGCCGCTCGACGCCGGAGCCGCACTGCACCCGCTCGGGTACATCACCGTCGCGAGGTCGACGTCGGACGGGCCGAAGTGCGCAGGGTCGATACCGAGCGGAGCGGCGACGAGGACCACGATCTTGGACGCCTCACCCGCGTTGACCCCTCCGGACGCCCACGCGTCGAGCGCGTCGATGGGCGTCGGGCCCGACGGGCCACCGGCGTGGAGGCCCTCGATCGCCGCCCGGGCCGTGGAGGTGCTCCAGGTCGTGCCGGTCTGGGCCGCGCCGGCGATCGCCAGCACGGCGTCGGGCGTCTCGAAGCCGGTGAAGCCCGAGACCTCGAAGCCGCCGTCGGGCTGCTGCTGGGTGGTGATCCACGCGGCCGCCCGGGCGGCGGCGGTGACGTCGGCCGGGTCGGGGGCGCCGCCGGCCGGCGTGACCGGGACACCCACCAAGGCGGCGCCGAGCACGAGCACGGCCAGCACGGCCGGGACCGCGACGCGAGAACGTCGGGAACGCATTGAGAGCCTCCGCCGGCCCCTGACCACGAGAGCCGTATCCACGGCGAGCCGAAGCGCGCCGCTCTCCATTCGGAGCACCGGTGGTCCGGTGGACTGCGGTGGGTAGCCTGGCTCACGGAGTGCGGGCCCGGGATCCCTGCGGATCCCGATCTCGCAGTGCCGCTCACAGTTGCGGGTCAGCGTCGGTCTCGCACCGACTTCCCCCATTCCCGGGTCGGAAGCCCGCAGGCCGCCGGTCCGGGAGCCGCACGCAACATCCGGGCTGCGTGCGACCGCTGTCACCGGCCAATCTAGGAGGGTGATGACACGGGCGCAACACCCGGCCGAGCGGCCCTGGCACGCCGGCACGTGGCTCGTCTGGGCGCTCGCGGCCACCGCCTCGCTCCAGATCGCGCCCAGCCCGGTGTACGTGGTGGTGGTCATCGCGCTGGCCACGCTGGTGGTGAGCGTCTACGGCCTCGACTCGCCCTACGCGCGCGCCTATCCGCTGCTCGTGGGGCTCGCTGTGGTGTTCGCGGCGCTGCGGGTCGCGCTCACCGCGCTCACCACCCACGGCGGACCCGACGTGCTGTTCGGCCTCCCGAGCGTGACCGTACCCGACTGGCTCGGCGGGTTCACCCTCGGCAGCACGATCGAAGGCCCCGTGGTCGCGCAGGCCGCGGCCGAGGGCTTCGTGATCGTCGGTGTGATCGCGGTGTTCGCCGCGCTCAACGCCGTGGTTTCGCACTCCGAGCTGGTGCAGTCGCTGCCCCGGGCGTTCCACGAGCTCGGGCTCGTCGTCGCGGTGGGGATCGCGTTCGTCCCCACCACCATCACCGCGATCCACGACGTGCGCGACGCCGACCGCGCGCGTACGGGAGGGCGGCCGGTGCGGCGCGGGCGCCTGGTGCGCCAGATCGTGCCCGTCCTCGAGAACGGGCTCGAGCGCGCGATCACCCTGGCCGAGTCGATGGACTCGCGCGGGTTCGCGCGCGGCGGGTCCACACCGCAGGAGCGCGCCGCCGCCTGGTGCGGTGCCGCCGGGCTGCTGGCGCTCGCGGGCGCGTTCGTCGCGCTGGTGGCGGGCGAGTCCGCCGTCGCCGTGGGGTGCGTGGTGGGCGGGACCGCCGCAGTGGTGGTCGCCACGGTGGTGGCGTCACGCGGCTCCACGCGGGTCCGCTACCGGCCGCGCCGGCTCACCCCTGCCGACGTGGTGACGATGGCCGCGGTCTGCGTCGCGCCGATCGCGCTCGTGGTCCTCTCCGTTGCCGACGAGCCCAGCCTCACCTGGGCCACCAGCCCGCTGCGCTGGCCGGGGCTGTCGGTGTTGCCCGCACTCGCGCTGCTCGCTCTCGCCGCGCCGCTCCGGCGCCGCCCGATCGTCGTCGGCGCGGCCGACGTCGCGGAGGCAGCGGACGTATCGAACGTCGCTGACACCGTCGTCCCGTCGACGGGCCGGCCGCAGGAGGTCGTCGCGTGAGCGCGGTGACGTTCCGGGGCGTGCGCTTCGGCTACGCCGACGGGCCCGACGCGCTTCGCGGGGTCGACCTCGACGTGCCCGCCGGCGACGTCGTCCTCGTGGTGGGCGCGTCGGGCTCGGGCAAGAGCACGCTCCTGCGCGCGGTCAACGGGCTCGTGCCCCACGCCTCGGGTGGGCGCTTCGCCGGGACGGTGGTGACCTTCGGGCGCGACACCCGCAGCCACACCCCCCGCGAGCTCGCCGACGTGGTGGGGTTCGTCGCCCAGGACCCCGAGGCGCAGTTCGTGGTCGACCGGGTGGAGCACGACGTCGCCTTCGCGCTCGAGAACCTCGGCATGACCGACCTGGTCATGCGCCGCCGGGTCGAGGAGGCCCTCGACGCCCTCGGCATCGCGCACCTGCGCGACCGCTCGCCCGCCACGCTCTCGGGGGGTGAGCGCCAGCGGGCCGCGATCGCCGGGGCGCTGGCCGCCGCGCCCCAGGCCCTCGTCCTCGACGAGCCGACGTCGCAGCTCGACCCCCAGGGTGCCGACGACGTGCTCGGCGCGCTCGGGCGCCTCAACGCCGACTTCGGGACCACCGTGGTGCTGGCCGAGCACCGCCTCGAGCGCGCCGCGCCCCTCGCCCACCACGCGGTGGTCGTCGACGGCGGCCGGATCGCCGCCGTGGGCCAGCCCGGGCCCGTGCTCGCCGACTACCCGGGCGCGCCCAGCGTCACCGCGCTGGGGCGGGTGCTCGGGTGGGACCCGCCGCCGCTGACCGTGCGGGAGGCCCGGGCCCGGGCGCTGGGCGCGCCGCCCGGTGCGCTCCCGGCACTGGTGCCGGCGCCGGTGGGGACGGGGCCCGGGGCCGCACCGGGGTCACCACTCGTGAGCGCGCGGGGTGTCACCGTCGAGCTGGGCGGCCGGGCCGTGCTGCGCGACGCGTCGGTCGAGGTGCGCGCCGGAGAGGTGGTCGCGCTGCTCGGGCGCAACGGCGCGGGCAAGACCACCCTGCTGCGAGCGCTCGGTGGGCTGC
>JBJSXO010000058.1:0-11086 GCA_046086425.1 Actinomycetota bacterium
CTCGCCCTGAGAGCCGGCGTTGGGCTGCAACGACACGGCGTCGTAGCCCGTGACCTCGGCGAGCCAGGCCTCGAGGTCGGCGAACAGGCGCCGGTACCCCGCGGCCTGCTCGATCGGGACGAACGGGTGCAGGCCCCCGAACTCGGGCCAGGTCACCGGGGTCATCTCCGCGGTGGCGTTGAGCTTCATGGTGCACGACCCCAGCGGGATCATCGTGCGGTCGAGCGCGAGGTCGCGGTCGGCGAGGCGGCGCAGGTACCGGAGCATCTCGGTCTCGGAGTGGTACTGCACGAACACCGGGTGGGTGAGGAAGTCACTGGTGCGGCGCAACCCGGCCGGGATGGGCTCCCCGGCGTCGGCGTCGAGCACGTCGACCGCCGCAGCGTCCCCGGGCAGGCCGAAGGCCGACCAGACTGCGGCCACCGTGGCGCTCGACGTCGTCTCGTCGAGGGCGATCGCGACCATGTCGTCGTCGATCCGGCGCAGGTTCAGGCCTCGGGTGAGGGCCTCGGCGCACACGCGGCCGGCCCGACCGGGGACCCGCACCGTGACCGTGTCGAAGTGGTGCGGGGTGAGCACCTCCACCCCACCCCGGCGCAGCCCCTCGGCGAGCACCGCGGTGAGGCGATGGACCCGGGTGGCGATGCGCCGGAGCCCATCGGGCCCGTGGTACATGGCGTAGAGCGCACTCATCACCGACAGCAGGACCTGCGCAGTGCAGATGTTGCTGGTCGCCTTCTCGCGCCGGATGTGCTGCTCACGGGTCTGCAGGGCCAGGCGCAGCGCCGGGCGCCCGCCGGCGTCGAGCGAGACGCCGAAGAGGCGGCCGGGGAGGTTGCGGGCGAAGGACTCCCGCGTGCCCATGAACCCGGCGTGGGGCCCGCCGAAGCCGAGGGGCACGCCGAAGCGCTGGGCCGACCCCACCACGACGTCGGCGCCCCACTCCCCGGGCGGGGTGAGCAGGGTGCAGGCGAGGAGGTCGGTGGCCACCGCGACGAGCGCGTTGCGCGCGTGGAGGCTCTCGACGAGCGCGCGTGGGTCGCGTACGGCGCCGCTCGAGCCAGGGAACTGCAGGAGCACCCCGAACACCCCCTCGGCCGGCACGTCGGTGTCGGGATCGCCGACGACGATCCGCACGCCGAGCGGCTCGGCACGGGTCTGCACGACCGCGATCGTCTGGGGGTGGGCGTCGACGTCGACGAAGAAGGTGTCGCCGGCCCGGCCGTTGATCCGGTGGCACAGGGCCATTGCCTCGGCCGCGGCGGTGGGCTCGTCGAGCAGCGACGCGTTGGCCACCTCGGTGCCGGTCAGGTCGGTGACCAGCGTCTGGAAGTTCAGCAGCACCTCGAGGCGACCCTGGGAGATCTCGGGCTGGTATGGGGTGTACGCGGTGTACCAGGCCGGGTTCTCCAGCACGTTGCGCAGGATCACCCCGGGGGTGACCGTGCCCGCGTACCCGAGGCCGAGCAGCGACGTGACGACCTGGTTCTCCCCCGCCACCATACGCAACTCGGCGAGCATCTCGGACTCGCAGAGCGGTGCCGGGAGGTCCAACGGGGTCCGGTCACGGATCGTCTCGGGAACTGCGGCGTCCACGAGGGCGTCGAGCGATTCGTAGCCGAGCGCCGCGAGCATCGTGGCGACGTCCTCGGGACCGGGACCGACGTGGCGGGCCACGAACTCGTCGGCGGAACGGTCCAGGTCGGTGCGGCGCGGCGTCGGCATGCGGGGCTCCCTCGGGGGTCGGCCCACCCTCCCGGGTGAGCGCGCGGGTCTGGCGCCCGGGCCCATCGCCCGGTGGCGCTCCCCCTCTGTCGTGGGACCTGAGAGATTCGCTCGCCCCGGCGGACCGGTGCGACCTTTCCCCGTCGGTGAGACGGGCATGCCCGCCTGCTCTCCAGAGTCGCCTGTTCCGGGCGGTTCGTGGGCCTGAGAGTTTCCGGGGAGTGGTTGCTCCTTCGGCGTCCGCAGCGCCCCACTCCCCCACTCCTGGGAGGGTGACGAACGTTGGACTCTCCCGCCCGGCGTCAGCGGCGTATGTCGGAACGAAGCGTAACCCCTCGCGGACCCGGTGGCGCGCTGGGTCGGCGGGGAACCCTCAGCGGGGCCAGAAGGGCAAGGCGACGACCTCACCGGCAACCGGGCGCCCGCGCACGTCGATCGTCACCGCGGCGCCGACCCCGACCGCCGGAGGGACGAAGGCGAGGGCGATGCCCCGCTCGAGCATGGGCGAGAAGTTGCCGCTGGTCACCCCGCCCACCGGCGCACCGTCGACGAGGACGGCACAGTCGGCCCGGGCGACCTGGCGGCCCTCGGTGATGATCCCGACGAGGTGGCGGGCCACACCGCGCTCGTGCTCGGCCACGACCGCGGCCCGGCCCCGGAAGTCACCCTTGTCGAGGCGGACCACCCAGCCGAGGCCGGCCTGGGCCGAGGTGATGCCCGGACCCAGATCGTGCCCGTGCAACGGGAGCCCGGCCTCGAGCCGGAGCGTGTCGCGACAGCCCAGGCCGGCCGGGGTGATCCCGGCACCCACGAGCGCCGCCCACACCGCAGGCGCGACGTCCACCGGCACGTGCAGCTCGACGCCGTCCTCACCCGTGTACCCGGTGCCGGCGGCGTACCCGGGGGCCCCGTCGTACTCGACCGCGGCGACCGCAAAGCGGGCGACCCCGGCTGCGGCGGGCACGACCGTGGCGAGGCGCTCCCGGGCGCGCGGTCCCTGCACGGCGAGGATGGCCCGCTCGGCGGTGATGTCGCCGATCACCACCGCAGGTCCGGTCGGCTCGTCGCCTGCGAGCGCAGCGACGATGCGGTCGGTGTTCGACGCGTTGGGCATGACGACGAAGTCGTCGGGCGCCAACCACCACACGATGATGTCGTCGACGACGTGCGCGTCGGCAGGGTCGAGTAGGTGCGTGTACTGCGCACGACCGGGCGCAATGCGACCGAGATCATTGGTGAGCGCCCACTGCAGCAGGTCCCGCGCGCCCGCACCTCGGACCCGGACCGATCCGAGGTGCGACACGTCGAAGACCGCGGCGTCCGCCCGGCACGCACGGTGCTCGTCGAGCACGCTCGTGTACTGGATCGGCATGTCCCAGCCGCCGAACTCGACCATGCGCGCGCCGAGCGCGCGGTGTGCGGCGTCGAGCGGACTCGTCCGCAGAGGGGATGGCTCGTCCGGGCGCCCGGAGATGGCTCAGGCCCCCCGGGCCGTGCGGCGCCCGCCCGACTGGCCGGGTGCGGCCGCCGGGTCGGCGGTCCCGGTCGGGGCCAGCTCGACGATGGCGGCGCCGATCTCCTCGACCATCGAGTGAAGCGGGACGATGTTGAGCACACCCTGGCCCTGGCGGACCAGGTCGATCAGCGCCTCGCCGTCACGCGCGAGCACCGAGTGCGACCCGTCGAGCACCAGGCTGGCAGTGTCCCAGTCCTCGCCGAGGTCGTCGCGCAGGTACTCGATGGCCTTACGGGCGGCCTGGAGCTTGACGCCGGCGTCGAGCAGGCTCTTGACGACCTTGAGGCGTACCAGGTCGCGGTAGGAGTACCGCCGCTGGGTCCCGCTCCCCCGCGCGTCGGCGAGGGACGGACGCACCAGGTCGGTGCGGGCCCAGTAGTCGAGTTGTCGGTAGGTGATGCCCACGATCGAGCACACTTGGGGTCCGCTGAACCCGGATCCGGTCACCAGCACCTCTTTCGTCACCGTGGGCTCCACGCCCGTGTCTCGTCGCCCTCGTGCCCGGGGGCCAGGGGGCTCGGTGTGAGGGCTCGGCCGGCTCACACGCCCGTAGTTACGCCGGTGTGACGCTACACGGGCGCCCGGTCGCCGTCAACGCCCACCCCGCTCGCACATACCCGCAGGCCCGGCCACTCCGGGCGCCCAGGGGGGCCCGGCCGATCCCAGGGCCGAGATCAGTCGGCGAAGTCCTCGGGGCTGACCTGGTCGAGGAACTCGCGGAACTCCTCGATGTCGGGTGCGCCGAGACTCTCCTCGGCCACCGCCTCGTCGGTCTCGTAGACGACCCCGGCCTCGTCGAGGACCTCGTCGGCGGCCAGGATCGGCACCTCGTGGCCCATGCGCACCGCGAGGGCGATGGCGTCGGAGGGGCGCGCCGAGACCCGGAGCGTCTCGTCGCCGTGGGTCAGGGCGAGCTCGGCGAAGTAGGTGCCGTCGTGGAGCTCGGTGATCTCCACCTGCTCGAGCCGCACCCCGCTCTGGGCCATCACCGTGGCGAAGAGATCGTGGGTCATCGGCCGGGGCGGGTCGACACCCTGGAGCGCGTAGCCGATGGCGGTGGCCTCGGGAACCCCGATGAAGATCGGCAGGTAGCGAGCCCCACCTTCCTCGCGCAGCAAGACGATGGGCTGGTTGTTGGGCATCTCGACCCGGACGCCCATGAGTGCCATCGGGATCACGATGTCGCCTCCGGTCGCCGCCGCTTCTGTCGAGCGGACCACCGGGGCCGACGCGTCCCGCCGTCGGCCCGCGCGCGGCCGGTCAGTCCCCGAGCGCTTCCTCGATTGCGCGACGCAAGAGCGCGCCGCGCAGCGCACGGGCCTCGGTGACGAGCTCGGCGAGCGTCTCGTCGACCTTGGCCCGGGAGACCGGGTTGCGCTGACGCAGATACGGCGCGATGACCTGCTGGAACAGCGCGCCTTCGCGCTCGGTGAAATGCACGTACATCTTCAGGTGGCGGGGCTGGAGTCCGTGCTTCGCCAACGCCGCTGCGGCCTGCACGCACACGAGCGCATCCCGGTCGAAGAAGGCGCGGATGCCGTCGTCGTGGAAGGGCTTGATGACGCCGTAGCTCTCGAGCTCGTCGAGGACCGCTTCGGTCACGCCGGTCGCCCGCGCCAGGGCCACGCGATCGAAGGTGTCGGGCCCGTCGTCGTCGGTCGCGGGCTCGCCGTCGAGCACCAAGGGGAGGGTCAGCTCGCGGGAGCGTCGCCGCACGGGGGGCTCCTCCGGGGCGGGGGTGGGCGTCGGCACGGCCGGGGCCTCCTGTTCCTGGGCGCGGGCAGCCGCCGGCCGGGGCGGGGCGGCCGCGGCCGCGCGGTCGGCCGGGGTGGGCGTGGGCTTGGCCGGGAGGGACGACGGGGGCGTCGGTCGCTCCGGCGCGGCCGGCGGTGAGTCGGGTGCAGCGTCCGCTACCGACCCGGGGGACGCGTCCGCCGCGACGTCGGCAAGCGGGTCGGTCACTGCGTCCGTGACCGCCTCGGTCGGGGCGGGCGTCATCTCGCGCAGGGGTGCCGACGCGGTCGGCAGGTCGCCGGCCGCGGGATCGTGGCGCTCGAGGCGGGCCTTGATCTCCTGCAGGGACACGTCGCGCTGCTCCCCCAGGATCCAGCGCAGTCGCGCGACGTCGGCCGGGTAGAACTTGCGGTAGCCCGAGGGGGTGCGCTCCGGGTCGATGAGCCCCTGGCTCTCGAAGAAGCGGATCTTGGAGATCGTGAGGTCGGGGAACTCGCCCTGGAGCTGGTCCAGGACCTCCCCGATCGCGAGGTGGGTGCCGCCGCCGTCGGTCACGCGTCGCCGGCCGGGTCGTGGGCCTCGGCGGGTCCTGAGCCGAGAACGAACGTGAGCACGAAGCGGCCGATCTGCAGCTCGTTGAGGTCCTGCAGCAACGCGACCTCGACGCGCTCGCGGTCGACGTAGGTCCCGTTGAGGGAACCGGCGTCGCGTACCTCGTACCCACGCTCGCTTCGGGTCACCTCGGCGTGGCGGCGTGACACCGTCACGTCGTCGAGGAAGATGTCGGAGTCGGCGTGGCGGCCCACGGTGGTCACCGTGCGGTCGAGCACGAACGACGAGCCCTGGTTGGGACCCCGCCGCACCACGAGGACCCCGGTACCCGCCGGGACGCTCTCGAGCAGGGGCCCGAACTCGTCCTCGACGGCCTGCCTATCCTCCAGCGCCGCCAGGGTCAGGGTCGTCTCGTCCTCTACGCCGCTGAGGGCCGAGCCGCACGACGAGCAGTACTTGGACCCGGACTCGTTCAGGTGGCCGCAACGACCGCAACGCATCGCCTTCGAGGGTACCGACCGCCGCCTGCCGGGGCAACGATGCCGGAGCGGGTCACTCGGGTGGGGCGAACTCCACCTCGAGGGCCGAGCGGAAGCCCGCGACCACTGCCGCACCGACCGTCGCCAGGTCGGTCGGCGCCCCGAGCTCGGCAAGGGTCACGGTGGCTGTGCGCAGTCTCTCCCGCGCGCCCGGCGCAGGGTCGGAACCCGTCACGAGGTCGGTCTCGTCGAAGGGCAGGCGCTCGATGAGCAGCGAGCCGTGCTGGAGCACCACGCCCCGCTGGCGCACCTGGGCCGAGCCGCACACCTTGCGGTCCCCCACCCGCAGGTCGGCACCCTGCTGGGTGGCCATGCACACGGCCCCCGCAGGGCCCTCGTGCCGGGCCACTGCGGCACGCACCCCTAGCCCGGCGAGCCCGGCCACGAGGCCTGCCGCGAGGAGGCAGTAGACCGCGTCGACCGCGCCGGCCGCACCCGGGGGCTGGGGCATCGCCACTGCGTAGGTGAGGTCGCCTCCGTGGAGCAGGGCCCGGCCCCCGGTCGGGCGACGCACCACCTCGACGCCGAACCGAGCGCAGGCCGCCGTGTCGACGTCCTGATCGGCCTGGAACCGGCCGAGGCTCAGCGCCGGTGGCGCCCAGCGGTAGAGCCGCAGGACCGGTGGCCCTCCGGAGACCACGGCCTCGAGCAGCGCGCGGTCGGCCTCCATCTGTCCGGCGGCGCCGCGCGGGCGGTCGAGGTCGTCGACGAGCCGCCAGGGCCGCCGGGTTCCCGCCACTACCCGTCCTCGACCATCCGGCGGTAGGCGGCCGCGTCCATCAGCGCGTCGAGCTCGGCCGGGTCGGTCATCTCCACCACGAAGATCCAGCCGTCGCCGTAGGGATCGGCGTTCACCCGCTCGGGCGCGTCGTCGAGGGTGGCGTTCACCTCGACGATCTCGCCCGACACGGGGGCGTAGATGTCCGAGACCGACTTCGTGGACTCGACTTCTGCGCAGGTCCCGCCGGCGCGCACTGTCGTGCCGGGGGCGGGCAGGTTCACGAACACCACGTCACCGAGGGAGTCCTGGGCGAAGTCGGTGATGCCGATACGGGCTCGCGTGCCGTCCACGGCCACCCATTCGTGCTCGCTCGAGTACTGCAGCTGCTCGGGAAAGTCCATGGCCGGAGCGTAGCGAGCGGTCCCCTCAGCGCGTGCTCTGGCGGATCCGCCGGGCGTATTCCTGGGCGACCTGGCGGGCCTCGGCTTCGCTCCCGGCCTCGGCCAGGACGTGGGTCACCGCGTCCTCCGGGTCGGGGAGCACCAGCACCCATCCGTCGTCACGCGCGATCTTCACACCGTCGATGAGGACCAGGCCCTCGGGCGGGACGCGCTCGACCAGCTCGCGCATCACCGAGCCCTTGCGCTCCCACGGAGTCGGCACCGACTCCCGGGCCATGTGGACCGTGGGCAGCTCACGCACCACCGCCGAGAGCGGCCGGTCGGTGCGCGCCAGCAGCCCGAGCAGCTTGGCCAAGGTGGCACTGGCGTCGGCGGCGGGCAGGAAGTCCGGCCAGATGTAGTCCCCCTCGGGCGACCCCGCGAAGGTGACATCCCCCTGGGCGGCGACCTCCTGGAGCCCGGCGTCGCCGGTCGGGGTCCACACCACCTCGGCACCGTGCTCGGTGGCGATCTGCGCCGCATGCGCCGTGGTGGACACCGGGAGGGCGATCCGGGCGCCGGGCTGGTCCTCGGACACCATCCGCACGAGCAGGAGCAACGCCTGGTCGCGGTCGAGCACCGCGCCGCTGTCGTCCACGATGGCGCACAGCTCGCCGTGGGGCCCGAGCACGAAGCCGAGGTCGCTCCCCGAGGCGCGCACGAGCGCTGCGATCTCGGTCCCTCGCACCATCGGGTCCGACACCAGCAGCGCCGGTCCGGTGCTTGCGAACGGGTTCACCGCGAGCACCTCGGCACCGAGCTTCGCGAGCACCGAAGGCATGACGACGGAGGCGGCGCCGTGCGAGTAGTCGAGCACCACCTTCAGCGCACGCGTCCGGATCGCCTTCACGTCGACGCTGCGGGCGAGGGCAGCGGTATAGAACTCAATCGAACGCGGCGGGAAGACGATGTCACCGATGTCGCCGGCGAAGGCCCGCCGGAAGTCCTCCCGGTTGAGCAGCCGCTCGATCTTGCGCTGCATGCTCGCGTCGATATCGAGGCCGTCAGGGTCGAAGAAGCGGATCTCGACGCTGTCGCTGTCGTCGGGCGCGAGCCGCACGGTGAGCACGGCGTTCGCGCGGCTGTTGCGCACCTGGAAGCGGGTGACCGGCACGGTCGCCAGCTCGATGTCCTCGACGTTGATCCCGGCCAGGTTCAGCCCGCCGATGACCGCCCGCTTGAGCGCGCGCGCGGCCCGGCTGGTGTCCCGGCTCACGGTCACCACCGACCCCTTGCCCAGTGCCGTGCCGAACGCGGCGGCGACCCGCACCGCGACCTCGGGGGTGACGTCGACGTTGGCCAGGCCCCGGATGCCCCGGGGGCCGAACAGCGTGCGCGCTCCCCGGCTCTCCCAGACGATCGACGCGTTCACCACGGCGTCGGCCTCGACGGTCTTGAACGGGTAGATCCGCACCCCGGGGTTCACCACGGCGTTCTCGCCGACGAAGCACTCGTCGCCGATGACCACGCCCTCCTCGAGACGGGCGTGGGGCCGCAGGTCGGTGGACCGGCCGATCACCGCGCCCCGGGAGCGCACGCCCCGGCCGACGAACACGTGGTCCTGGCAGACCGTCCGCTCGAGCAGCGCGTCGGCCCGTACGACCACATCGGTGCCGAGCACGGTGTAGGGCCGCAGCTCGGCCCCGGCCTCGACCCGGCAGTTCGGGCCGATGACCAGCGGGGCGGCGAGGTGCGCGTCGGGGTGGACCTCCGAGCCCTCGCCGAGCCATACGCCCTCGGCCAGGGAGAACCCGGCGATCTCCACCTCCACGCGGCGATCGAGCACGTCGGCGTGGGCGCGCAGATAGGCCTCGGTGGTCCCCACGTCCTCCCAGTACCCGTCGGCGACGTGGCCGTGGATGGTGCCGCCGTCGGCGAGCACCGCAGGGAAGACGTCCCCGGAGAAGTCGACCACCTCACCTGGCGGGATGTGATCGAAGATCTCGGGCTCGAGCACGTAGATGCCGGTGTTGATGGTGTCGGAGAAGACCTCGCCCCACGTGGGCTTCTCGAGGAAACGCTCGATCGACCCGTCGGGACGAGTGATGACGATCCCGAAGTCGAGCGGGTTCTCGACCTGCTTGAGCGCGATGGACGCGACCGCCGAATGCTCGCGATGGGCGGCGACGAACGCGCTGAGGTCGATGTCGGTAAGCACGTCCCCCGAGATCACCAAGAAGGTCTCGTCGAGCTCGTCGGCCGCGTTGCGCACCGACCCTGCCGTGCCGAGCGGCTGCTCCTCGGTCGCGTAGTGCATGCGGACGCCGAAGTCGGAGCCGTCGCCGAAGTAGTCGCGGATCTGGTTGCCCAGGTACGCGACCGTCACGACGATGTCGTCGAAGCCGTGCTTGGCCAGCAGGGCCACGATGTGCTCGAGCATCGGCCGGTTGACGAGCGGCATCATCGGCTTGGGTTGGTTGCTCGTGAGCGGGCGCAGGCGGGTGCCCTCGCCACCCGCGAGGATCACGGCCCTCACCGCAGGCCCTCCGCGTCGAGCCCGTCGGGGGTGCCCACGGCCGCCCGGCCCTCCCGGAGCGCACGCCGGGCCTCGGGCACGTACCGCACGGCGGCGTAGTAGCTCAGCACGAGTGCCGGGATCGCGAAGACGTACGCCACCAGCACGCACAGCACGTGAAAGGTGCCGTCGCTGATCGACGCGCCGAGAAACGCCGGCAACGAGAACATCGCCGCGAGAGTCCCGGCCTTGCCCGCCCACAGCACGTCGATGCGCCGGGCACCGGCGGCTGCGAGCCCCACCGTGACCACGGCGATGACGATCTCCCGGGCGAGGAGCAGCACCCCGTACCAGACCGGCACGCTGCCGTCGACGAGCAGGGCGAGCACGCCGGAGAGCAGGAGGATGCGGTCCGCGGTCGGGTCGAGGATCTTGCCCAGCTCGCTGCCCTGGTCGAACCGCCGGGCGATCCAGCCGTCGACCCAATCGCTGGCTCCGAGGACCCCGAGCAAGATCGCGGCCCACCAGGCCTCGTCGGCGGCGAACAGCAGCCACCAGACGATCGGGGCGCAGGCCAGGCGCAGGAGCGAGATGAGGTTCGGGACGGTCCAGACCCGTGCGAACACCCCGTCATCCACCCACCCAGCGTACGGGACCATGGCCCCGGGAGGGGCCGGAGGTGGCCCCAGGCGGCCGGGTCGCCTACTGGAGGCCGAGGTAGGCGCCGCCGTCGACGGGGATCGCCGAGCCGGTGACGAAACGGGCGTGCTCGGAGCAGAGGAACGCCGCGACCGCGCCGAAGTCCTCGGGGCGGCCGAGCTCCCCGGTGGGCACGAGCGCGGCCCCCGCCCCGGGGTCGCCGCCGTAGAGCGCGGTGAGCCGGTCGGTCGCGTGCAGCCCGGGCTGGAGGGAGTTGACCGTGATGCCGTCGGCCGCGACCTGGGTGGCGAGGGTCTTGAGGAATCCCGTGACCCCGGCCCGGGCGGTGGTCGACAGGATCAGGTGAGGTGACGACTGGCGCGCCGCGATCGAGGTCACGGCGACGATCCGGCCCCAGCGCCGGGCGCGCATCTCGGGCACCGCCTCCTGGCACATGGCGATGGTCGACAGCGCGTTCAGGGCGAAGGCGTCGGCGTAGGCCCGAGCGTCCGGGAAGTCGTCGAAGCCCCCGCCGGGCGGGCCACCGGCGTTGGCCACCACGATGTCGACACCGCCGAGGGCCGTGCGGGCATCGCCGACGAAGCCCGCGGCGCCGTCGGGGGTCGACACGTCGGCGACCACACTGACCAGTCCCTTGGCGATTGCGGCGTCGACCCGGTCCGGGTCCCGTCCGCACACCGCCACGTGCACGCCGGCCGCCGCCAGCGCGCGGGCGATGGCGAGGCCGAGGCCGGCCGTGCCGGC
>JBJSXO010000059.1:0-2727 GCA_046086425.1 Actinomycetota bacterium
CGACATCATCGGCGAGACCCCGAAGGGCGCGTGAGCACCATGGTCATCGACCCCGACGAGTGGGGCACCGCCACCGCCTTCGACGACGTCGGCGGTCAGGTCGCGATCTGCGGCGTGGGCGACTCCGACATGTCGAAGGCCTCGGGGCGCACGACGCACGAGATCGTGGGCCAGGCGGTCGAACGGGCCCTCGACGACGCCGGCCTCGCGCCCACCGACATCGAAGGGATCATGGTCGTAGGGATGCCCGAGCAGTTCGACGCCGCCGCGTTCCACGAGTACTTCGGCACCGACCACGAGATGTGGGAGTCGCGTCGGGGTGGCGGGATGACCGGCGCGGCCACCGCCCCGTACTACGCGGCCGAGGCGCTGCGCACCGGCAAGGCCACGTTCGTGCTCAACACCTTCGGCGTCGCCTGGGCCACCCAGCGCGGCGAGATGACCGGCGGTCCCGGCGAGAGCCACGCCCAGGACCTGTTCAAGCAGAACCTCGAGATCCCGCTCGGCTGGTTTCCCCAACCCGTCTACTTCGCCACCATCGCGCGCCGGCACATGCATGACTTCGGGACGACCGAGGAGCAGCTCGGGGCGATCGCGGTGGCGTGCCGCCGGCACGCGAACCTCAACCCCGAAGCGGTGATGCACGCGAAGCCGTTGACGATGGAGCAGTACCTGGCCTCGCCGAAGTTCGTCGACCCCTTCCGCAAGGAGGACTGCTGCCTGATCTCCGACGGGGGCGGCGCGTACATCATGACCACGCCCGACCGCGCCGCGGACCGGCCCAAGGCGCCGGTGGTCGTCGCCGGGGTCGGCGAGGGCACCTCGTACACGGGGACGCACTGGGCCCAGCAGCCTGCGTTCACGTCGACCCCCGCAGTGTTCTCGGCGCCCGCCGCCTTCGCCATGGCCGGCGTCACCCCGGGCGACGTCGACCTGTACACCTGCTACGACCCGTTCACGATCGTGACCCTGATGCAGATCGAGGACAGCGGGTTCTGCGAGAAGGGCGCCGGGGGCGCGTTCGTCGCCGGGGACACCCTCCACTTCGACTCCGGCAAGCTCGCGCACAACACCCACGGGGGGATGCTCTCCCACGCGTACGTGCTCGGGATCTCGCACGTGGTCGAGGTGGTGCGCCAGCTCCGCGGCGAGGCGGTCGCGCAGGTCGCCGGCTGCGAGATCGGCGTCTACGGCGGGTACACCGGACCGCAGTGCTCGACCCTGGTCCTGGCGAAGGGCTGACGGAATGGCCACGACGAACGAACGCGACCACCGGGTCGAGGGACACATCACCCGGGCGGCGTTCCCACTCCCCGACCTCACGTGGCCGTCGACGGCGGAGTTCTGGGCCGGTGCCGCGCGCCACGAGCTGATGATCCCGGTGTGCGATACCTGCGGCCGGTACCGGTGGTACCCGATGCCCGAGTGCCGGCACTGCGACGGCCGGCCCTACTCGTGGTCCGCGGTGAGCGGGCGGGGAACTCTCTTCTCCTGGGTCGTGGTCACCCACCCGTTCCTCCCCCAGTTCGCCGACCTCGTGCCGTTCGTCCCGGCGCTCGTTGCGCTCGACGAGGACCCGGGTGTGCGCGTCCCCACCCGGATGGTCGGCTGCGAGCCGGCCGACCTGACCTTCGACATGCCGGTGCGCGTGACCTTCCGCGAGATCGCCTTCACCGGCGTCACGAGGTCCGTCACCGCCCCGCTGTTCGTGCCGACGTGAGCCCCACGCGCGCGTCCTTCGTCCCCGTGGCCCCGGCGTGGTGGGTCACCAACTTCGGCGGGGTCGTCGTCAGCGGGATCGTCGCAACCCGCTCGTCGTCACGGACCCTCCGCGGGATCTTCGCCGTCGCAGTCGCCTTGCACGTGGGCGAAGCCGCCTACGCCTACGCCGCCGCTCGGCGCGCGGGCTCCGACGACGCGTGGAAGTGGGGCGTGCAGACGCTCGGCGTGGGCTTCCCGTCACTGTTTGCGTTGCACGGTCGGATGGGCGAGCACCCACCGGTCCCGACTCCCGGGGCCTGACCCATGCGCCGTGCGTTCACCGGGGGGCGGATCCTCACTCAGGACCGGGCCGCACCCACGGCGGACACGGTGGTGGTCGAGGGGGAGCGGATCGTCGCCGTCGGCGACCGGGCGCTCGGCGACGCGCCGGACACCGAGGTCGTCGACCTCGCCGGCGCCACCCTCGTCCCCGGGTTGATCGACGCCCACAACCACCTCTCGGTGTCGGCGCTGCACCCCCATTGGCAGGACGTCCGCGGGGTCGGCGACCGCGCGTCCCTCGTCGCCGCCATCGCGGCCCAGGCCGCGGCCTGGCCCCACACCGCCTGGGTGCGCTGCCAGGGGCTCGACCTCATGGGCCCCGGTGCCGGGATCACCCGCCACGACCTCGACGCCGCGGGTGCGGACCGGCCGGTGATCGTGGCCGACTACACGCTGCACCAGTGCGTCGTCAGCTCGGCGGGCCTCGACGCGCTCGGGATCGGGCGCTTCACCCCGGACCCACCCGGGGGCGAGATCGTCCGCGGCGACGACGGCGCGCCGACCGGGATCCTGATCGAGCGCGCGTGGAGCGAGGCCCACGCGCGCTCGATGCGCGACTTCACCGATCCGGACCGGTGGGCCGAGCACGTGGCGGCCCGTGCCCGAGCGCTGCTCGCCGAGGGGATCACCTGCGTCCACGACGCCGCGTGCGCGCCCGAGGCCGAGGCCCTCTACGCCTCCATG
>JBJSXO010000060.1:0-44295 GCA_046086425.1 Actinomycetota bacterium
GCCGGAGCCGGCCGGCCGTGCGGCCGCCGAGCCCGACCCGCACCACGGCTTCCACTGGTGCTACGTGCCCCTGCGCTTCGACGACTACGCCCTCGTGTTCATCGCCCAGGAGGACGCCAACGGCGCCCGGAGCCTCGACGACGCGCTGCGGGTGTGGCCCGACGGCCGGGTCGACAACCTCGGCTACCCGACCTACGACATCACGTACCGGTCGGGGACGCGCAGCCCGACGTCGGCCCGCATCACCGCCCACGAGCCCGACGGATCGCCGCTCGTGATCGACGTCGAGACCCTCGGGCACGTGGCCCTGTCGGCCGGATGCGGCTACGGGCCCGACCCGCAGTGGACTCACGGCGTGTGGCGCGGCCGGGGCTGGACCGAGGGGTCGGTCTACGACCTGGACGACCCGGCCAACCTGATCGCCACCCAGTACGCGATGCTCGACCACCTCGGGCGGGCGACGGTCGCCGGCCGGGTCGGCCACGGCTTGTTCGAGCACGTGTGCGCGGGCCGGCATCTCCCCTCCGGCTTCACCGACGCCGCCCAGATGGCACCCTGAGCCAAGCCGTCCGCCGCGCGGGATACGTTCGCGCCATGCTGCGCGTCTTCGCCTTCGACCGCCTCGGCGTGGTGCTCGCCGACCTCTACTTCCAGGACCCTCGGCCCGAGCCGGGCCAGGAGGGCGCAGAGCGGGGCGTCCGGGTGGAGCTGCGGTGGATGGAGGCCGGCGAGCCCCGGGGCTCGATCTACGCGGCGCGACCGATCGCCCTGGGGGACCCCATCTGGCGGGTCGACCTCCTCGAGTCGGTGGACGGGCCGCCGGGGTCGTTCGACCGGGCCCACCACCACCCCCGCTTCACCGACTGGGAGCCGGGACGGCGCCGGTTCGTCCCGGAGCTGAGCGCAGACCCGGTAGGTTGGTTCGCCGAGCGGCTCGGCGACCTCGCCACCGTGCTCGCCGAGGCCGGCGTCGACCCGGCGGAGGTGGGACCACACGACGTGGAGGAAATCCGGGCGGCGGTCCCCGAGATCGTCGCCGGTCTCCGGGACCTCCTCGACGGCGTGCACCAGGGCCGTCTTGCGCGCCCGCTCGCCGACGCCGGCGAAGCGACCCGACTCAGCTGGCTCTGAGTCCGGCCGGCGCGCGCCGGTGGTCGCATGGGCGGATCAGGAACCGGGCGGCGGGCGTAGCGACTCTGCGAAGCTCCCGCTCGCCGCGCCGGTGAAACCGTGCTGACGCCAGGCCTCGTACACCACCACGCCGACGGCGTTGGCGAGGTTGAGACTGCGGTTCGCCGGGCGCATCGGGATGCCGAGCCGGTGCACGGGTGGGAACTCGGCCAGGAGTACTTCGCCGAGCCCGGTCGCCTCGCACCCGAACACCACCACGTCGTCATCGCGAAACTCGACCTGGTCGTAGCGCTGGTGGGGAACACGCGACGTGGTGGCGAGCCACCGGCGCGACGGGCCGAGCGCGTCCCGGCAGTCGGTCCAGGTGTCCCAGACCCGGGTCTCGGTGAGCTCGTGGTAGTCGAGACCACCGCGGCGCACCGCAGCCGCGTCGAGGTCGAAGCCGAGCGGGCGCACGAGGTGCAGCCGGGCACCGACGTTCGCGCACAGCCGGATGATGTTGCCGGTGTTCGTCGCGATCTGCGGCGCCACCAGCACGATGTCGAGCATCGCCGGTCTGCCTACTCCTCGCCCCCGTACTTGAACGAGACCTTGATCTTGGCCCGGTAGGCGCTCACCGAACCGTCCTCCGCGATCACGAGGTCGAGCTCCACGACCTCGGCGACGCGCAGGTCCCGCAGGGTCCGCGAGGCCTGGGCCACCGCTGCGGCTGCGGCCTTCTCCCAGCTCTCGGTGCTGGTGCCCACCAACTCGATGATCTTGTAGACGCTCTCGGCCATCTCGGCTCGCTTTCCTCGTGACTCGGCGGGGCGCGTGGCTCCCGGCTCGCTCCCGTCCCCCGTGCGGGCGGCGACCGGCGGCAGCGTGTCGTCGGCGGCGGTGACCGTGGTGATCGGCACGTCGAACCGCCGTGCGGCCCGGCGGACGAGGTCGAGCCGGAGCCACTGCGACACACGGGCGGGCAGCGTGGAGATGATGATCTCGTCGAAGTCCCGGTCGGCCACCGCAGCGCTCATCGCCGACATCGGGTCGCCCACGACGGAGCCCTCGGCCTCGACCCCTGCGGCGCGGAACCACTCCAGCAGCGCCGTGAGTCGATCCTGCGCGATCGCCCGGAGCTGGTCTTGCTCGCCGTAGTCGATCACGGTGATGCCGCTCATCACCCCCATCGCGCCGCCCGGGTCGATCGGGGCCGGAGCCGACACCGGCACCAGGACGACGAAGCGGGCCCGGGCGTCGGACTCGACGATTCCGCGCAGGCGCGCGGCCAGGGCTTCCCCACCCAACGTCTTGTTGGCGACGACCAAGAACGACCCCATGGCGCGCACCCCCCCGGCGCCGCCGCACCCTAGACCACCGGCGACTGGTCCGTGGCGGGGACGGACGACGCCCGGTACGGTCACGGCGTTCTCTCCCTTCTCCGACGTACCGGAGCGCGGCCGCTCATGGACAGTTCCGCCTATCCGCACCTCCTCGCTCCGGGTCGGATCGGCTCGCTCGAGTTGCGCAACCGGATCGCCCTGTGCCCGATGGGCATGCTGCTCGGGAACGAGGACGGCACCGTCAGCGAGAACGAAGCCGCGTTCTACGAGACCCGCGCGCGTGGGGGTGCCGGGCTGCTGATCGTCGGCACGGTGTGTGTCGCCTACCCAGAGGGTACGAACCACCCGCGCATGCCCGGGGTGTCGGACGACCGCTTCCTGCCCGGCATGCGCAACCTCGCCGAGCGGGTACATCGCCACGGGGGGCGCATCGCCGCCCAGCTCAACTACATGGGCACCTACTCCTTCGTCGATGCGATGGAAGGACGGCCGCGCCTGGTGCCCTACGCACTGCCCGCACCCCGTCCCGACCGGGTTTCGATGATGATGACGCCCGAGGAGATGGGGATGCAGGCCGGGCCGTTCCTCGCGCCCACCACCAACCTGCGCTACCGGGTGGCCACCGAAGACGACATTGCGCGCGTCATCGACCTCTTTGCTGCGGCGGCCGATCGCTGCGTGCGCGCGGGCTACGACGGGGTGGAGCTCCACGCCGGCCACGGCTACCTGATCGACGAGTTCCTCTCCCCCCGGAATACTCGTGACGACGGCTGGGGCGGCACGCTCGACTACCGCGCCCGCTTCCTGCTCGAGGTCGTCAGCGCCGTTCGTGCGCGCGTCGGCCACGACTACCCGGTGTGGATGCGCATCAACGCCTACGAACGCCACCACGAGGTCGGCGAGCAGTTCGACGAGCAGCTCCGGATCATCGAGATGGCCGTCGCCGCCGGCCTCGACGCGGTCCATGTCAGCGCCTACGGCAACACCGACGTGGCCACGGTCGCCACCGACTCCTATGCGCCGCACACCGTCGGGCCGCTTCCCGACCACGCAGCGACAGTGCGTGCCCGGGTCGACGTCCCCGTGATCACGTTCGGTCGGCTCGAGCCCGACGAGGCGGAGCGGGTCCTTGCGGAGGGCAAGGCCGACTTCGTGGCGATGGGCCGCAAGTTGCTCGCCGACCCCGACCTCCCCCGCAAGCTGGAGTCCGGCCGTCTCGACGACGTTCGCCCCTGCATCTACGCGTACCGGTGCATCGGGAACATCGCGTTGCGAGTGCCCACCAACTGCGTCGTGAACGCGCAAACCGGCCGGGAGCACGACCTCCGCCTCGAACCGGCGGCGACGCCCCGCGCCGTGCTCGTCGTCGGCGGTGGGCCGGCCGGCCTCGAGGCGGCGCGGCTCCTCGCCGCTCGGGGCCATCAGGTCACCCTGCGGGAGGCGTCCGACCGACTCGGCGGCCTCCTCGTCACCGCAGGCCTGGTCGACCCCCTGCTCGACCGGTGGCTCGGCTGGCTCGTCCGTCAGGTGGAGCGGGCCGACGTGACGATCGAGCTCGGTGCACGGGTCACCGCCGACTCCGTCCCCGAGCCCTTCACCCACGTCGTCGTGGCCACGGGACCGGCGTGGGTGCCGGCCCCTTTGCCTGGCGTTGCGCGCGCGGTGCACGTCACCGACCTCGGTGAGTGGCTCCGGGCCGACGACGCCTCGGTCGGTGCGCATGTGGTGATCGTCGGCGAGGGCAAGCCGGCGGTCTCGCTCGCCGGACTCTGCGAGCAGCGCGGCCGCAGCGTGACCGCCGTCGGCGAGACCGGCGTCTTCGCGCCCGAGCTCGGCCTGCCCGGGCGCTTCGAGCTCGTCACCGACCTGCTCCACCGCGGGGTGCGTCTCATGGGGCCGGCGACCGTCGACTATGTCGGCGAGAGGGCGGTCACCGCCACTGCGCACGACGCCACCGAGGACATCGTCGCCGACACCGTGATCGTCACGACCGGCGCCGCACCCGACCCCCGGCTCGCCGACGAGATCGCCGCAACCGGGCGTGCGGCGCACGCGATCGGGGACTGCCGGTCGGTCGGCGCCATCGAGGGGGCGACGAGCTCCGCGCTGGCCGTCGCCCGGGCTATCGACTGAGCAAACGCTCCGCCGTGGGTCCGAAACTCACGCGGCAACCCAGCGCGCGGCACGCATCATGCCGCCGGTGATCGGCGGTACGACGAGCCGGTCGGTGACCGGCAGGATGGGCAGCCGCAAGCCGATTCGCGCGTCGACCGGGAGCAACCCGACCGCTGCCGCAGTGAACGGCGCGTAGGCAACCCGCTCGGCGAGCGAGAGATCCGGGGGCACGAGCAGGTAGTGCGCGGCCCGTCGGGCCTCACGGGTGGCGCGCAACTCGGGCCCGAACCCACGCAGCGCCTGCGCCAGCTCGTCGAGGTTGTGTGGCGCCGGGTCGGAGCCCAACGCGTGCGCGACCTCGGCCATCTCGTCGACGTACCGGTCGTACGCCCGATCGTCGAGACGCTCGGCGCCGTAGCGGCGGTGCGCAGTGATGAAGCTGGCGACCTCGACGATGTGCACCCACAACAGCAGGTGCGGGTCACTCGCCGCGTAGGGGCGCCCATCGGGCGCCACCCCGACGACCTTCGTGTGGATGCGGCGGACCTGCGTGATGGCCCGGCCGGCGGCGTCCCGGGTCCCGAAGGTGACGGTGCCGAGGAAGCGGCCCGTGCGGTGGAGCCGGCCCCACGGATCCTCGCGATAGGTGCTGTGCTCGGCCACTCCGGCCATCGCGAGCGGGTGCAGGCTCTGCCGGAAGACCGCCAGGAGGCCACCCACGAACATCGCCGGGTCGGCGTGGACGGTCCGGACGGGGCTGTCCTCGGCGAACCACGGCTCACCGGTGGCGCCCAGCACCTCCTCGCGGTGGGCCACCGCGTCGGGCCCGCCGACGCGGCGGACCAGCGCCGATCCGAGCGACGCGCGCAGATCGGCGAGGCGGGCCGTGACGAACGCCGGCGCGCCGGTTCCCGCGACCAGACGCCCGAGCTCTCGCTCGAGCTCGCGTGCGCCCGGCACCGCGATCCGCGCCACGAGTGTCCCCTCTCCGACGACGACCTGAGGCCATCACGGTACCCAGGGATCCGGCGATGGCGCAGCGCCCCGACGGATCAGGACGGCAGGTTGAAGTTCGCGTGGGCCACGAGACGCCAGCGCGTGCCCGACCACCGGTACGCCGAGATCCGCGGTGCGGTGCCCGTGCGGTACTGGACGCCGTCGATGGTCTGGTTCGTGGCCACCCCCCAGCGCACCGTGAGCACGTCGTCGTGCTGACGGGCGATGACCGCTTCGTCGATCGTGAACGTCGTGATCTGGGCCGGGTTGGCGAGGTACTCGGCCCGGTCGGCACCGGTGCCGTCGGCCCGCTGGAGCTGGAACGCCGGGTCGAGGAACTTCGCCAGCTTCGCCTCGTCACCCTGCTGGAGGATGGTGAGGTACTGCGTGCTCAGGGCCCGGCCGGTCGCCGCCGGGTCCTTCAGGCGCGGTGCGGGCCGCGCCGTGCTCGCCGCTCCGGCGGGGATCGCGGCCCAGGCGACAGAGGCCGCGACGAGCAGGAGCAGGACGCCGACCGCGAGCCGACGGCGGCGCGGGAGGCGGTGCGGAAGGCGGTGCGGGGCGAGAGATGTGCGCATGAAGAGTGAGTATCGTCTCGGCGCGACGCACGGTGCACATCGAACGCAGGAGACCCATGGCCGGGGTGGTGCAGATGGTCCGGACGCTCCGGTCGGTGGCGCGCTTCGACCTGCCGTCGGGTGACGCCACCGAGCGGCGGCTGCGGCGGGCCGCCGACGTGCGCGACCTGCGTCACCTCGCCCGCCGCCGGCTGCCGCGCGGGGTGTTCGACTACATCGACGGCGGCGCCGAGGACGAGATCACCCTCGACGCCAACGCGGCGGCGTACCGCGCGCTGCGTTTCCACACCCGTGTCCTCGAGGACGTCGGTACCGTCGACCCGTCGGTCGAGCTGTTCGGACGGCGTCTCGCTATCCCGCTGTTCCTCGCCCCCACCGGGTTCACCCGCATCGCCGATCCCGACGGCGAGCTCGCCGTCGCCCGCGCCGCAGCGCGCGCCGGTCTCCCCTACGCCCTGTCCACCCTTGCCACCCGTTCGATCGAGGAGGTTGCCGCTGCCGGCGGGCCCGACGCCGACCACTGGTTCCAGGTGTACATGTGGCGCGACCGGGGCCTGGTCCGCGCAATGATCGAACGCGCCGCCGCCGGCGGATACCGAGGGCTGATGCTCACCGTCGACACCGCCGTGTTCGGTCGCCGCGAACGTGACGTGCGTCGCGGCTTCGCGCTCCCGCCGACCATCGGCTGGGACAGCCTCGTCGACGGTGCCCTCCACCCCGGGTGGACGCTTCGGTTCCTGCGGAGCGAACCCATCCGCTTCGCCAACGTGGTCGGTACCGAGGGCGACGCCGGCGACGGATCCGATCCGGTGAACCTGTCCGATTACATCAACGCCCAGTTCGACTCCACCCTCACCTGGGCCGATCTCGACTGGCTCCGCACTCTCTGGTCCGGACCGATCCTGGTCAAGGGCATCCAGACCGTACGCGACGCGCAGCGCGCCGTCGACCACGGCGCCGACGGCGTCGTCGTGTCCAACCACGGTGGCCGCCAACTCGACGGCGTGCCCGCCACCGTCACGCTGCTTCCCGCCATCGCCGATGCCGTCGCCGAGCGCACCGTCGTCATCTGCGACGGCGGCATCCGCCGCGGGAGCGACATCGTCAAGGCCGTCGCCCTCGGCGCCCACGCCGCCATGGCCGGCCGCGCCTACCTCTACGGCCTCGGCGCCGCCGGCGAACGCGGTGTCGAGCACGTCCTCGGGATGCTCGACAGCGGAGTCCGTCGCACCATGGCGCTCCTCGGCGCCCCCACCACCGCCGCCATCGAGCGCACCATGGTCAGCGGCTGAGACCAGTCACCAAGGCTCCGTCGCGTACCGACGGCGGGGCGTTCAGCCCCGGGCGAGACTCGACCTCTGTCGCGCGGTACCCGCGGCTTGGCGCGCGCGGCGCGCGGGCTCGTCGTCCAGCGCGACCCACGCGAGGTGCACCGACCGGTACACCGGATGCGCCACCGTGCGCGCCTCCGCGGTCGGAGACGAACCCGGCGCAGGCTCGGCGCCCACAAGGCGGCTCCGCAGCGCGACCAGTTCGACCGACACCACCGGCGCGGCGGCCCGGTCGTCGGGCCCCGGGCCGGCGAGCTCGCAGGCCAGGCAGTACGCCGCCGCTGCGTGCAGCGATTCGATCACCGCGTGGGCGGTCTCGGGATGGAGTCGGTGACGCCGGACCTCGAAGTCGGCAGCATGGAGGTCGGCCGTGGCCCGGACGCGCGCGGTGACCACCGCCGTGTGCTGATGCGTCCAGGAGTCGGGATCGAGGTCGTCGCGCTGGAGTGCCAGCGCGGCGTACTCGGCCACGGCATCGGCGTAGCCGCCGAGCGACACGTCCACCGCGGCGCCCGAGCGGTTGGGCCAGACCGCAGCGGCGAGCAGCACGAGCGCACCGGCGATCGCCGTGGCCAGCAGGCGTGCCGACAAGGAGGACTCGATCTCCTCGCCGCCGAGCACCATCAGGAAGAACAGGAACGGGGTGATCCCCGAGATCGCCAGCGCATAGTTGGCTTGGAGGAACCCGACCGTGATCACCGCGCACACCCCCACGAGGGCCACCAGCGCCCACGAGCCCGGATCGAGGCCGAGCACGAGCGCGCCCGAGATCACGACGCCCACCGCGGTGCCGATGACCCGAGCCGTCACGCACACGAAGGTGTCGCCGACGGCTGGCTTGGCGATCCACGCAACGGTCATCGGAAGCCAGTACGTGTGCGGGAAGTCGAGGAGATGGGCCAGGACGATCGCTACGCCGAAGGTGACTGCGAGCCGCAGCGCGTGGCGGGCGATGGGATCGTCGCGGTGCAGGTGCGCGCGCAGGGCGTGGCCGACGCCCGGTCCCGGCGGGGGTGGCGCCGTTGCCGCTCGCGGGCCACGTGCGCCGAGCGGCCAGGCGGCGAGGAGCGTCGCCGCCACGCCGTCGAGACCGTCGCGTACCTCGGTCGCGACCCGCAGGGTCTCCGGGGCGGCAACGGCGGCGAGTGCGTCGTAGGCGGCACCGAGCGCGGTGCGGGCCGGGACGAGGGTCCGTCGCCGCCACGGCCAGGTGATCGCGGCCGCGCTGGCACCCCAGCTGCGGCGGGCCGCTCGGAGGAAGGCGACCACCGCGTCCCGTTCGGTGTCGGACCCCGACCCGCCGGTGGCCACCCGGGGCGCGAGACCGAGCATCCCCAGGCGGGCCCGGTGCGCGTCGGCCCCCAGACCGCCCAACCACTCACGTACCGCAGGCGTGAGTGATTCGGCGGCAACCATCTCGACGAACTCACGATCCCGCGTGGAGTACACGGCCGCGTCGGCCGACTGAGGGTCGAGGATGTCCGCGTGCGCGAGGCCCCGCGCGAGGCGGGCGAACGCGCCGCGTGAGCCGCGCGCGCGTCTCAGCAGGGCGGGCAGCATGATCACGACCCCGCCGAAGGTCACCCCGGCCATGAACACCAACGGGTCCCGCCACGTCACGTCCATCGCCACCGGGGTGCCCGAGAAGATCGAGAACAAGACGAGGCTGAGCATCCCCACCACTGCACCGGTACGGCCGGTGGCCCCGGCGTACCCCGCGACCAGGGCGACGACGACGCCGACGACGAGCAGCGCGGCGAAGCTCTCGGAGACGAGCCCACCCACGAGTGCGGCGAGGCCACCCCACACCGCGAGCGACGCCATCGTCCGCACGCGACGGGCCTCGGTGGCGGGGGGATCGACGATGCACACCAGCAGGACGCCGATCACCCCGTCGAGCAACTGCGGGACGAGATCGTCGGTCACGGCCCAGGTGAGCACCAAGGCGCACAGCACCGCTGCCCGCAACGCTGCGACCACCGGCACGGCCGACCAGTCGACGTCGATCACGGCGCGAGCCAAGCGGCGGAGGAATCCCACGGCGGGACGCTAGCAACTCGGATGTCGAGGCGGTCTACCTGCGGATCACGGCCAGTCGTAGGTTCGGTGAGTCCCGCCCGGCTCGACGCAAGTGCTGCGCGCGCCGCACCACCCTTGCGGGGCGAGGAGGACCTCCCTCCCCGCTACCCCTTTGCGCCCGGGAGGCGCGCCACCGCCTTTCTCGCGAGCTCCAGCACCGCCGCCCGGTCGGGCACCGGTGCCGGGACGCCACCGGCGGTCGGGGTGTACCCCGATTCGATCGTCATCAGGGCTTTGCCCTTCACGATGTCGATGACGATCTCGTTCCCACCAAGGGCGTTGTTGGTACTCAGGCCGGCAAGGGTGCCGAGCCCCTTGGCCTCCGCACCCGAGAGCAGTCCGTACCCCCCACCGCTCTTGATGCGGACGATCTCGCGCTTGGACTTGGGCGCCTTGAGCTCCACGCCGACGAAGACGCGTGCCTGGGCCAGGGTGAGGGTCCCGACCTGGCCCCAGGTGCACGACGAGTAGGTGCTCCCGATCCGTGCTGCGGTTGCGGCGTCGCCGGGTGTCGGTCCCATCGGGACGGGAAGCGCCGGAAGCGCGGCCGTGATCTCCTCGAGGGTCAACAGATCACACGCGGTGACCGGCTTGGGCTTCGGCTTCGCCGCCGCCGCCGACGTCGCCACCGGCCCGACGACGGCGAAGACGACGGCGAGCGCAACCCAGAACCGAGCCATACCTGCTGCAGAAGACACGAGTTCATCATACCTGCTGCAGAAGACATGAGATGCATAACGGGAGGCTGGGACAAGCCGCCGTCGACGACTGTCGGTGATACCGATAGCCCGCAGGCAATGACGGACGACACGCCTCCGATCGCCGCCGCGGGCGGCGAGCAGCCCGTGGGTCGGGCGGCACCGGTCGGTACGCTCACGGCGTGGGGTTTCGGGCCCGGGCGGCCGCGGCGACCGTCGACGTCTGCGCCGGACCGGCGGCGACTCCGGTCGGCCGGTGAGTCCCACCGATCGGACCGCGCGACCGCGCACCTTCTGGATCGTGTGGCTGCAGGTCGTCCTGGTGGTCGTCTTCGCCTACGCGTTGTTCCTCGTGTTCGCAGGTTCGGCCGCCGAGTCGCTGTTCCACGCCTTCGGCTTCGGACCGCCGAGGGCGGTACGCAGCCCCGAGACCCGCGACTACCTCCGTCTGCCCTTCATGGTTCTCGGTGCCGTGCTCGCCGGGTGGTCGCTCCTGATGCTCCAGATCGTGCGGGGACCCCTCCGCGATGGCGAACCCTGGGCCTGGCCGTTCCTCGCGCGGTCGCTGGCGGCCTGGTTCGTCCTCGACACCGGGATGTCCCTCGTGCTGGGCTTCCCGGCCCACGCGCTCTTCAACGTGCCCTTCGGTGTCGCGTTGACGGTCCCCCTCACCGGGCTGCGAACCATCCGCAACCGTTGAACCCTGCGCGCCGGTGGTCGTGAATCCCGACTGCCGGGCCACGGCCCGGATGAAGCGACGACGCTCGGCGACCGGCCCGAGCTTGCGCTCGAGGGGTCCGTCGATGAGGAGGGTGGCGAGGCCGTGTGCGAGGGACCACATGGCCGCAGCCCGGGCACGGATGTCGGCGATCGACGCGTCGGGGCCGAGCGCGGTGCGGACGAAGTCGACGAGCGTGTCGAACGCGCGGTCGCCCGAGCTGGGCGCCCCGGCATCGTCCTGTGGGCAGAGGTCGGGCCGGAACATCACACGGAAGTGGCCCCGATGGTCCAGCGCGAAGAAGACGTACGCCTCGAGCAGGGCGGTCGCGGGATCGTCGGTGGCACTGTCGGTCAGGGCCTGACGCATGGCGTCGAGGAGCATGGCGAAGCCCTCGTCGTGGATGGCCTTGAAGATGCCCGAGCGGTCGGTGAAGTGGTGGTACGGCGCCTGGTGGCTCACGCCGGCGGCCTGGGCGAGCTGGCGCAACGACAGCCCGTCGGGTCCGTGCTCGGTGATGTAGGCGACGGCCGAGCCCAGGATGGTCGTGCGCAGATCCGACGGAGCCACGCCCCGAGCCTAGGGCACCGGGGCTGCCCAGGTTGACAGCGTCTAGTCCGCTCACTACACAGTGTCATGTGACCGCCGCCGCCATCCCCGTGTCTCCCGCCGCGCTCGGGCATCCCCGCCGCTGGGTGATCCTGCCGGTCCTGTGCCTGAGCCTGTTCCTGGTCGTGATGGACAACACCATCGTGAACGTGGCCCTGCCGACGCTCAGCCGGGAGCTCTCCGCGTCCACGAGCCAGCTCCAATGGATCGTCGACGCGTACAGCCTGGTCTTCGCCGGACTGCTGCTCGCGTTCGGGTCGTTCGGCGACCGGTACGGCCGCAAGGGCGCGCTGCAAATCGGCCTCGTGCTGTTCGCGGCGACGTCGGTCGCCGCGGCATTGACCACGACGGCGTCGCAGCTGATCGTCGCCCGCGCCGCGATGGGCGTGGGCGCCGCGCTGGTGTTCCCGGCGACGCTGGCGATCCTCACCAATGTCTTCACCGACCCGGTCGAGCGGGCCAAGGCCATCGGGGTGTGGTCCGCGGTGTCGGGCCTCGCCGTCGCGCTCGGACCGCTCACCGGCGGGTGGCTGCTCGAGCACTTCGCGTGGGGCTCGATCTTCCTCGTCAACGTGCCCGTGGTGATCGTGGCCCTCGCGGCCGGCCATCAACTCATCCCCAAGACCCGCGACCCCGACGCCGGTCGCCTCGACCCGAACGGATTGGTGCTCTCGATCGCCGCGATCGTGGTGCTCGTCTACACCGTGATCGAGGCCCCCAAGCACGGCTGGAGTGATCCACTGACGATCGGGGGGTTCGTCGTGGCCGGGATCCTCTTCACGGTGTTCGTGGCGTGGGAGCTACGCCGTGACCACCCGATGCTCGACGTGCGGGTGTTCCGCAACGCCCGGTTCTCCGCGGCGAGCGGTGCGGTGGCCTGCGCGTTCTTTGCGTTGTTCGGGTTCATCTTCTTGATGACCCAGTACTTCCAAGTGGTGCGCGGGTACTCGACGCTCTCGGCCGGCCTGCACACACTGCCCTTCGCCGTGGCTTCGGCGATCGCCGCACCCCTCGCCGCGCGCCTCGCCCTGCGGATCGGCACCAAGCTCGTGGTGGCCGGTGGGCTCACGCTGATGACCGCAGGCTTCGTATGGCTGCACACCCTGGAGGCCGACACCTCGTACTGGGGAGCCGTCGCGATCCAGGCTGCCATGATCGGAGCCGGCCTGACCCTCACCCTCGCCCCGTCCACCGAGGCGATCCTCGGCTCGCTGCCCCGGGAGAAGGCAGGCGTAGGTTCGGCGGTCAACGACACCACCCGGGAGCTCGGCGGCACCATCGGCGTCGCCGTCGTCGGCTCGGTGTTCGCCTCGCTCTACGGGCCCGAGATCGTCCGCCGCCTCCGCGGCCTCCCGATCCCGCCTCAGGCGGTCGCCGCCGCCCAGGAGTCGGTCGTCGCCGCCGCCGAGGTTGCCCGCCGCGCCCCCGCCGAGGGACGGGCCGTCGTGCTGCAGGCCGCCAGCGACTCGTTCATGCGCGGGTTCTCGACCGGTGTGCTGGTGTGCGCCGGGGTCACCGCCGCCGCCGCAATCGCTGCGCTGGCGTTCCTGCCCGCGCGCGCGGTGAGCCCCGATCATCCCGACGTCCCCGCCGACCTCGCTGCGCTCGCCACCGACACCCACTCCCGGTGACTCCCCGATGACTGCGACCCCGGGCCTCCCGCCGCCCCGTTCCGTACTTTCGCTTCGATGGACGCCGTGACCCGAACCATCGCAGGGGTTGGCGTCCACACCTGCGGCACCCATGACGCCGGACCCGCGCTGGTCCTCCTGCACGGCAACGGGGGCGACCACCGGGACTTCGCGGCCGTCGTCGAGCGCCTGGCCGTGCGCCACACGGTGCACGGCATCGACTGGCCCGGCTGGGGCGACAGCGCCACCGACCGCGATCCGACCGCGCTCGACTACGCCGCGCTGCTTCCCCGGGTGCTTCGCGGCCTCGACGGTGGACCGTTCGTACTGGTCGGCAACTCCGTCGGTGGCTTCGCGGCGATCCGCACCGCGGCGACCGACCCCGAGCTCGTGCGCGCCCTCGTCCTCATCGATCCCGGCGGCTTCACCCCCCGGTGGCCGGGGACGATCGTCGCGTGCCGGGTCATCGGCTCACGACGTCTGGCCCGGACCATGATGCGCTCCCTCCCCCGGCTCTACCTACGGCGGACCAACCCGTTCGTCGCCGCGTTGCGGGCCCATGCCCTCGAGCTGTCGAACGACCTGGGCCGGGTCCGCACGTTCGCCTCCCTCTGGAGGTCGTTCGCCCTCCCCGACCACGACGCCCGCCACGACGCCCGGGGCATCACCGCACCGACGCTGGTCTTGTGGGGCCGGCGCGATCCCGTGCTGCCCTGGCTCGTCGACGGTCGTCGCGCCCGACGCGCCTTCGCGGACGCGCGGGTCGTCACGTTCCCGTGTGGCCACCAGGCCTTCGCCGAGATGCCCGACGAGTTCCTCGAAGCCCTCGAGCCGTTCCTCGCCGCGCTCGGATGAACGCAACCCGAGCACCGGCGTGAACCGCGCACAACGGTGTCCACCCGTGTCTCCATGGGCCCGGTCCCCATAGGCTGTCGTGATGACCGATGCGAACGAGACCCGACGGGTGCTGCGCGAGTACGCCGCGGCCTGGCTGGCATCCGACCTCGACGCAGTGCTGGGTTCCTACCACGACGACATCATCCTCCACTACGCCGGTGAGAGCCCCTTGGCCGGCACGCACGTCGGCAAGGAGGCCGCGTTCGCTGCGCTCGGCGAAGCATCACTGCGCTCGTCACGCACGCTCGTCGCCGTGGAGGACGTGCTGGTGGGCGACTCACTCGGCGCGCTCATCGCCGTGGAGGACCTCGGCGATCCGCCCCGTCGGGTGCGGCGCGTGCTCCTGTACCGGGTGCAGGACGGCAAGTTGGCCGAGTGCTGGCTGTTCGACGAGGACCAGCGCTTCGTCGACCAGCTGTGGTCCCGGGAGGCCTGAGCAGCCCTGCGCCGAGTCCCGACCCCGGGACGCGCCTGAACTGGGCAATAATGAGGGCATGTCCGGCACTCCGAACGATTCCGGCGCCCACCGCCGACTCGGTCCCACCACCCGGATGGGGCAGGTGGCACTCGGGTGCATCGGGCTCTTCGTGGTCGCGCTCGTCGTCGTGGCGGTCGCCGCCTCGGGCCCAGACCCGTCGTGGATCCGTGCCGTGACCGTGATCGAGGTCGCGGCTGCTGCGGGCGCGCTCACAACCGGTGTGCTCGCGATCGCGCGCCACGGCGAACGAGCCGTCAGTGTGATCATCGCAACCACGGTAGGTGCGATCGTGGTGGTATTCGCGCTCGTCGACCTCGCCTTCCTCGCCTGAGGCCGACGGCACGCCGGAGAGCACCGGGGGCCGGAGACGGCATGCCCGGTGCCGCAATCCGTGCGCGCGCTGCCGGCCGCCGATAGCGTCCACTCCGCAGCCCGACCCGGCCCTGCGCACCCCGAGGAGGGGCAATGACCACACCGGAGTCCACGCCGAAGACCACACCGCGCCCCGCGGGGATCACCCTCATCGCGGTGCTCGCCTCCATCGGGTTCCTGGCCCAGATCCTCGTCTCGATCGCCAGCCTGCGCGACGCCGACCGGCTGAGTCAGGAGTTCGGGTGGGGTCTCACCGAGCACCAGATCGTCGCGCGGGGCGTCGCGGGCATCGTCGTCGGCGTCATCGGCCTGCTGCTGACCGCCGCGTTCGCCCGTGGGAGCAGGGTCGTGCGCATCCTGTTCACCGTCCTGGTGGTCTTCCAGGTCGCGGGCGGAGTGCTCACCATGCGGCAGTACGACGGCATCCGTCCGGGAGCCGGCGTGATGTCGCTCGTGTTCGGTGTGGTAGTCCTGTACCTGCTGTTCAACTCGCGCGCCGACGACTACTTCGCCAAGGACTGACTCGGGCAGGCCCACCGCCGGCGAGCACAGCACACGACGACCACGCCTGCCGGCTCAGCCTCGCTCTCGCGCGTGTGACGCCGGGGAGTCAGCCCGTTGCGAGCAGGCGCTCGAGCTGGTCGAACACGCTGGTGAACCCAGCGGTCGCGGCGTCGTGGAACTGCAGCGGGATCCCGCGCTGCTCGACGTCGATCCGCGTGCCGCCGTCGACGGCGGTGAACGACATCACCGAGGAGAACCCCTCGCCGTCGGCGGGCTCCCCGAAGCGGAAGTGCTCCTTCTCCTGGAACTCGACGAACGTCCCTGCGTTGGGCTGCGGCACGCCATCGACGACCATCGTGCACTCGAACCGGCCACCCACGAACGGCTCGATGACCACCGAGTCGCGCGGGATCTCGACCCCCTCGGGCGCCCAGAACTGCACGAACTGGTCGGGATCCATGTACGCCGCCCAGACCCGCTCGATCGGCGCAGCCACCACGCGGCTGATGGAGAGGGTGCCCGTCGGGCCCGAGTTCTCGAAGTCCATGATGTCTGACGGTAGCGGCGGGAGCTCGTGCCCGGCGGGCCGATGGCATCCGGTGGCTCAGCCCCGGCGAACCGCCGCAAGCGTCGTCGTGATGTCGTATCTGATCACACGCATACGGAGCCGATCACGGTAGTCGCGGTCGTTGAAGGTGTGCGTGCGAATCCCAACTGCTCGTAGGCGTCTGCGGAACCGCCGGTCGGTGTCGGGGTCGATCTTGCCGACGTCGTCCCACATCCCGTAGTAGCCGGTGATCGAGGTGACCAATCCGGCCTCGATCAGATCGTCGACGACGTACTCCTCCGCTCCTTCGATGTTCATCCGCAGCACGACGGGCGTCGGCCCGTGCACCGCGAGGTACTCGGCGAGCACCGACGAGAGGCGGACCGCAGGAACGACGTCGAAGTCCTCGCCGCGCACCGCGAACAGCGAGTCGGCTTTACCGGAGCCACCACTGCGGTAGAGCCGCACGGTGGGCTCGGCGTAGTCGGCGCCGATGAGCGCGACGTTGCGGAGGTCGACCGACGGCGCGCCTGCCAGGGTTGCGGCGACGACCGCGAAGTGATCGGGGCTCGCCTCGAAGCCGAGGACGTCGAGGCGAGTCAGGGAACCGAACCAGTCCTGCATGGTTCGCAGCTCCCGGCCCTCGCGGTGGAGGCCACAGTCGATGTACAGGACACGCGGTGGAAGGTGCAGTGGCCGCCGTCGCAGCGCCCGCGGGCCGAGGTGACGCAGCCGCCGGAGCACTGCTCGCACCGCAAGCAGCACGGTGTCCATCCGGATCACGGATCGGACCATCCGCGCGCCGCCGGGCACGCGATCGAGCCGGTCGACGAGGTCGGCGTTCCACAGCTTCTGGTGCAGGTCCCAGATCCGCCAACGGCCGGCATCGGGGTGGTCCGGGTCAGGCGCTGACGCGGATCTCCGCGACGTCGCCATCGGCCACGACGTCGTCTTCCCCCTCCACCCGGGGCTCCTGCCATCCGCCACCCGCACCCACGGATGATACGGGCAATCCGAAGACGCCTTGCCGGCCCCGAACGGCGTGCACCGCCGGGGCCGTCTCGGCGCACGGCCTCACGTCGGTCGATGACTTCGCTGACCGGCTCGGAGATCCGGGCGTGGTGGCCTGCGCCGTGGACTCGTGGGGTCAGGTCTCGGGTCGACTACGCCCTTGTCTCGGGGAGGGCAGGGCGGTCGTCCCAGATGTTGTTGCAGCGCTCGCACACCTGCTCGGGAACGAGTCCGAACCGCATGAGCACCGCGAACACCTTGCAGCCCAGACAGAATCCGAGGAACGCCTCCAGGCTTGCTGCGACGGTCAGCGCGGCAATCAGCACGTACGTCGCGGTGGTGCGGCCGAAGCCGTACGCGAGCACGAGCGCGCTGACGGTGAACGTCGCGCCGATTCCCTGGGCGAACCGCTTCGGTGGTCCCGGCACCGGTCTGGGTGCGATCGGCAGGCGGGGCACGATGACCCGCGTGACCAACTGGCCGAGCGGGCTCAGGGTCGGGCCGGTGAGAACGCGGGCCACGAACCCGTAGGCCAGCACCCAGAGCATCCACTCGACCCGGAACACCAGGGTCACCACGGCGAGAGTGACGACACCACCCGCGACGAGGCGCGCTGCCACCTCGTTCACCGGGTCGGGGAACGAGAGCAGTCGTGTCCACCCACGGGGACCGGCTGCGCTGCGCTCCCCGGCGGCGACGTCGGGTGCGTTCACGCTCGGCGGCGTCATTGCTTCGCCGCCTTCTCGAAGGTGCCCTCGAGGTGCCAGACGCCGGTGAATCTGTCGAACGGGCCTCCGAGGATGGCGCTGGACCAGTCGAGGGTGAACTCGCCGGTCTTGGCGTCGAAGGTACCGGTCGGGCCGGCGGTGCCGGTCGGCTTCGAGCCGTCGGGCTTCGGTGAGCCCTGGTTGAAGTACTGGTTCGAGTAGGCCACGCCGAAGGCTGACAGGTTGCCGCCGAGCTTGCCCTTCCTGTTCACGGTGATCCGGGGCGTCTTGGTCGCCGCGTCGGTCTGTGGGTCGGTCGGGTTGGTGGACACGGCGAACCCGACGCCGAAGAACTTGGTCGGTGCCAGGATCGTCGCGGCGACGCCGTTGCCTGCGCTGTCGAACGCCGGGGTGGGCTGGGGCTGGTACTTCCCCGTAGTCAGACCTCGGGTCCCTGCGCTCAGCAGGCTGTAGGTCTTGTCGGACGCCAGCGAGTCCGCGTTCGGCACGAAGGGGCCGGCTGCGACGGAGCCGCCGGGCTGCACCATGCGGAAGTACGAGCCGGTCGGCACCGTGCCGCTGTCGGCCGGGGTACCGCTGGTGACCGTGAAGGTGCCGACCAACGCCTTGGATCCACCGGATCCGCTTGCTCGCTTCTGCGCGCTGGCTGGTGCTGCCACGATCGCGGTGGCGACGACACCGCACAACAGTGCACCGACAACACGGGTTCGGAACTTCATTGCACGGGCCACGGGTCCTCCTCGGACGTCTTGGGGGTGTCGGTACTGGTGCGGTGCAGCAGGAAGGCGGCCGTCACGGCGACGGCCAGTCCCGGGATCAGGAAGAACCACGGGAACAGAGGGAACGGCGGGAGTGCGTCGACCGCCGCGTAGTTGTCGAGGGTGTCGGCCATCACGCCGACCATCGGAGCGAGCTCACGGTTGATGGTCGGCCACTCGGCGTTGAGCTGCGCAACTGCAGGCACGGCGTCGGGGGCAAGGCCCGATGCGGGGAGCGCGCCGGTGCGGAGTTCGCCTTCGCCCGTGCCGATGGTGATGAAGTACCCCTGGACGGTCGTGACCTTCTCGCGGGTCATGAGCGGACGGAAGTCGTCGATCATCGCCCCGCCGCCCGGCGCCCGGGTGAACATCTGGAAGACCAACGGCGCGGCCACGAGTCCGACGCCCACGACGACGAGCAGGACCAGGCCACCCCGGCCGGCCTGCCCTCGCCGTCGGGCCACCAGCGCCCAGCCGGCCCCGCCGGCGACGATGATCCCGGGAAGAACGAAGAACCACGGGAACAGCGCGAACGGCGGCAGCGCCGCGACTCCTTCGTACCCGTCCAGGTTGCGCTGCATCCGGTCGAGCATGTCGGTCATGTCCGCGTCGATCTCAGGCCATGCGTCCTCGAAGCTGCGCACGAACGTGAAGCGCTCGTCGTACGCCGCGCGGTCCACTCCCAGGGCAGCCGCGGCCGAAGGGTCCACGGTTGCGCGCGCCTCGGCGACTGCGTCACCGATCACCACGAGGTACTCGCGGAACTGGTCGATCTTCGCCTGCTTCATGTACGGCTGGAACTCGTCGATCATCACGCCACCCTTGGGCGCCCGATCGAACATCCCGAACGCCGCGGGCGCCAGCACCAGACCGACCCCGAGCACGAGCAGCACCCACAACGCAGCCTCGACCGACCGGTCGGCACGGCCGCGACCCCCGACCCGGTTCGCGGGACCTGCGCCCAGACCACCGGGGGGACGGATGGTCGGGGGCAGGTCCCGAGATCGTGACGCCGGGTGCAGCGAGGAGGGAGTGGACAAGAGGAAGCCTTCGAGAGAGCGCCCGAGGACGGGCGGAGTGCGAAGCGCCACCGGGCCAGAAGGCCCGGCCGGGATCAGTGAGCCCGACAGCGCTCGTCGAAGGTGAACCGCGTCAGCTCGCCCCACGTGTCGTTCGCAGTGCGAGACCCGGCGCGCAACCAGACGGCGGCCCGGGGAGTGCGGTTCATGGGCGAGACCCTACGCGCTGATTCCCGACCTTGCAAGTCGTATTTGACCCCGGGACGCAGCTCCCGCTGCGTGGCCGGCTCGTGCTCGCCTCACGCCGGTTCTGCGTCACCATGGAGGTCCGGGAACACGAGCAGCTCCGGATCCGCAAGAGCCAGCTCGCCCCGCTCGCGGGCCGTATGCCGGGGAAGCCCGAACATCAACAGCACCTGCACGGCGGCGAACACGAGCGTGATCCACATGACCCATTCCAGCCCGTCGAGGTAGGGCTGCAGGCCGTCGCTGCCACCGACCGCTGCGTAGAAGGCGACCCCGTACACCGCGATCCCGATCGCGCTCGAGAGCTGCAGCCCCGTGGACTGCACCCCGGCGGCGCTGCCGGCGTCAGACCGGGGCACATCGGAGAGCACGATGGCCACGGTTGCGGCGATGGAGATGCCCAGCGAGAACCCCACGAGAACGAAGCCCGGGATCAGAGTGACGACGTCGACCGACCCTGCGCCGCCCGAGATGGCGACGAGGAGCACCGCCGCCGCGAGCGCAGTGCTCGCGGCGCCGAACGCAACGGTCAGACGACCGAAGCGCCGTAGCAGCGGTGCCGTGACGAGTGACCCGGCCATGTTGGCCAACGGCATCGGACACGCGATGAGTGCTGCTTGGAATGCGTCCTTGCCGAAGCCGATCTGCACCGTGAGGATCAAGTAGAGCGGTGCAGCGGCAGCGATGAGCCCGACGAGCAGGGTGATCGCGTTACCCACGCGAAACGAGCGGATGCGGAAGAGCTCGGGGTTCACGAGCGGTGAGTCGCCGCGCCGGACGAGCCGCCGCTGGTACGAGAGGAACGCAGCAAACACGGGAGCGGCCGTGGCGAGCACCACGAAGATCCACGTCGGCCAACCCACGCTCCGCCCCTTGATCAGCGGGAACATCACCAGCAACGACACGCACGCGAGAAGCACGGCGCCCGGGATGTCGAGCCGGCCGGTGGCCTCGGAGGGCAACGGCGGGATCGCACGGCGAGCGACGAACCACAGCGCAAGCGACGGAAGAATGAAGGGCAGGAACGCCCACCGCCACCCGAGCCCCCACACGTCCGCCGCCATGAGCGCGCCGCCGAGCAACTGGCCGACGGTGAACCCCGCCCCGGCGGCGGTGAGGAAGACGGTGAACGCGCGCGTGCGCGTGTGGCCCCGATACGTGCGCTGGATGACCGCTGCGAGCTGCGGGGCCATGCACCCACCCGCAAACCCCTGGAGCACCCGTCCGATGAGCAGCACCGGAATGACCGGCGCGACAGACTCCACGCACAGTGCCACGATGAAGAGCCCGTACCCGAACATCAGCATGCGCCGGGGCCCGAACAGGTCGCCCAGACGTCCACAGAGCACGAGCACGAGCGAGAACGCCAGCGCGAACAACGACGCGAACCACTGGAGATCGGAATTGCTGGCGTCGAGTCCCGACTGGATCGACGGCAGCGCCATCGTCGTCGATCCGTTCAGGAGCACGTTGACGAACTGCATCCCGACGACGACGACGAAGGCGGGCTGGCCCAGCGACACCGGGTTCTCGGTATCGATGGCGCGACGACGCAGGGCACTCAACGGTGGAATCGGTGCTGTACCGCGGGGCTGACCGGGGCGAACGTGGCGCTCACGTCATGATCCTCGCGCATGCCCGTCGGCCCGGCGACTCACCCCGCCGGCCGGCAACGTGACGCAGGTCCCGGCGGAGTCGTCGCCTGGCGGGTGGACACCGGTGACACTGCGAGGCACCTCAGGAGCGGCGCTGGATTCCGTTCGCAGCCCGCTCGGCCGTCTCCGGTCCTGCGAGTTGGCGCAGGAGGAGCAGGCCGTCGAGTACGGCGATCGCAGCGACGGCTTCGGTCCGGCGACGTTCGGCGTCACCGGCAATCGACTGCTCGGCCCAGGTGATCCACCCGTCGACGAGACCGGCGGCCATCGACCGGTACGGCTCCACTCCCACAGCCGCAAGTCCGCTCGCCTCGAAGTAGACGGCGAAGACGGGATCGGCCTTACGGCGGGCCAGGGTCGGCCACACCGCCTCGACGAAGGCGAAGTGGTCCCGCACGGGATCGGCGAGCGCGGGACCGAGTGCCGCCTGCAACTGTCCACCGATTGCTCCGAGCACAGCTCCGACCAGGTCGTCTTTCGTCGGGAAGTAGTAGACGACGATCCGATCGCTGATGCCCAGGCGGCGGGCCAGCGCGCCGAAGGTGAGGCGACTCAGGCCTTCGGCGAACACTGCGGCGATGGCGCCCTCGAGGATCTCTTCCCTGGAGTGTCGGTATCCCATCGCGGATCGACTGTACGACGCAGCCCCACCCCATTATTGTAGTGATCACTACATTACGTGGGAGGCGACATGCCGCTCGATGCCGAAGACGCCAGCGAACTGTTCCGTCGGGAGCCCGAACGGTTCCTCGACATGGGCGACTCCGAGGTCGCATACCGAAGGGTCGGCCAGGGCCCCGACGTGCTGTTCGTGCACGGGTGGCCCGTGAGCAGCGCGACATTCCGCGTGTTGCTGCCACATCTGGCCGATCACGTCACGTGCCACCTGATCGACCTGCCGGGAGCGGGTTCGAGCCGGTTCACCGCCGACTCCACACTCACGCTCCAGAACCACATCGACAGCGTCCGGCGCGTGGTCGATCTGCTGGGACTCGACGACGTCGCCGTGGTGGGACACGACAGTGGCGGACTCATCGCCCGACACGCCATGGCCGGTGATCCCCGCCTGCGAGCGATGGGGCTGATCGACACCGAACTCGCCGCGCACAACGGCTGGAAATTCACCGCCTTCGTCGCCAGCCGCCACCTGCCCGGCTTCGGCCGGGCCCTCGGATGGGCTGCGGGCAAGCCACGGGTGCGCAAGAGCCGTCTGATCTTCGGCGACGCCTTCCACGACCGATCGCGGCTCGACGGCGAGTTCGCCGACTTCTTCTTGGAGCCGCTGCACAACTCCCCCACCCACCTCAGCGCAGCGACTCGCCTGCTGAAGAGCTACGACCCCGCCCTGGTCCACCAACTCGAATCGATCCACTCCCGGATCGACGTACCGGTCGTCTTGGTCTGGGGAGAGCACGACCGCTTCTTCCCCATGAAGAGAGCTGAGACGATGGCACGCGAGTTCCCCACCGCGCACCTCGAGGTCATTCCCCACGCCGGGCTCTTCGCCCACGAGGAGAACCCCCTCGACGTCGCCCGCGCGCTCCTTCCCGCCATCGTTCCCTGAAGGTGTGACGGTGTGGTTCCGGGCGTCGACACCGAACCAGACCGTTGTGGCCTGTGCGATCCACGACGTTTCGGAGCCGGAGCTCCTGGGCACCGTTTCGTGGCGTGGCTCTTGTTGCTTGCCCGGAGCATGGTCTCGCGCCGAGTCGCTCGCCGGCCTACATCCCCTATTCCGGGTCGGGGAGGTCCCCGGCCTTCGCCAGGCGGGGCCGCAGGAAGCCGGTCCAGGCGAACCACCCCACGGCCACCGCAATGGCAAGGATCACCACCCACTGGAAGATGCCGATCACGTTGCCGACCTCCTCCCAGCGGTTGCCCAGGATCGCTCCGGCGCCGATGAGTGCTGCGTTCCAGATCAGGCTGCCGATCACCGTGCAGATGGTGAAGGGCACGAGAGACATGCGGCGGAAGCCGGCCGGGATGGACACCACCGACCGGACCAGGGGCACGCAGCGACCGAGGAGCACCGCAGCGTTGGCCCGCTTGTCGAACCATGCCTCCGACCGGTCGAGGTCGCGCTCCTTGACCCCGACCCAGCGACCCCGGGCCACTACGAAGCGCCGCAGTCGATCAGGCCCGATCCAGGCCGCCAGGCCGTAGAGGATCCACGCCCCCACCAGGGACCCGGCGGTGGCAGCGAGGACCATGCCGACCACCGAGGCCTCGCCCTTACCGGCGTAGAAGCCGGCGAAGGGCAGCACCACCTCCGAGGGGATCGGAGGGAAGAGGTTCTCGAGGGCGACGAGCAACGCAACGCCGGCGTACCCGATCGCCGAGATCACGTCCGACACCCACTGGCTGAGGTCACCGAGCACGCAATCGTCCTTCCTGATGCGCGTCCCGGCCGACCTCCGGTCCGCGAATCGTCGTCCGGTCCGGAGGGTACAGGGGCGCGCAGTGGTGCACGAGACGGCTACGACCTTCTCGCCTGGTGGGAGACACCGCAGGCAGCGCCGCCACGTTCCGCACGACCCCGGACCGCTCCGACGACACCGCGCCTACGTCGGTCACTGGCGGTAGGCGGTGGGACGTGGGCCTAACCCCCTACGCGGCGGAACGGCGCCGGTTGCGGAGGGGGGTTGAAACGCCGATCCCGCGATACGAAACGCCCTGACCACTGGTAAGCCATCTACCCAGCGGCTTCCAGCCGTCGACCGTCACGATGACGTGGTGGACGAGGTCGGCCGAGAACCGCCGACAGTCGGGCTCGTCGCGGTACAGAGCGTTCTCCCCGGCCACGGGAAAGAGGCCGGTCGAACACGTGTGCCGCGCGCCCCATTGGGGTCGTCGGCCACGGTGATCGCCGGGATTCCCAGCCGATCGACGGCCGGTCTAGAGCGCAGCCACTGCGTCGAGGAGTCGTTGCGCCTCCTCGTCGTCGAGGCCGGCCTGCTCGATGAGCTCCTGCACACTGAGGGCACCGACGACGTCGGCCCCACCGACCGCCATGACCTTGACTCCCACGCTGATGATGACATCCATCACGATCGGATCGACCGCGACGTCGCTCATCAGGCTGTGCGGGCCCGGGCGCATTGCGAACGTCCCCGGGAGCCATTCGGCCAGGGTTGCCGGATCGAGCGGCACCGTCCAGGAGTGCGACCCGGCGCCGACGTCGAGGCGTTCGCCGTCGCCTCCGGGGACGATCACCGAGGCTCGGGTGTTGGGCGGCACGGTGACGTCGAGCGTGAGGGCCTCGTCGACGATCGCCCAGCCGACCGCGGCGATTCCGTGGGGTGTGTCGACCCGGGCCTGCGCGGAGGTGAGGTCGCCGCCGGGACGGGGCTCGACCCGGAACCGGCGCCAGCCGGGCTCGCTCGGATCGGGGCGCAACCCGGCCACCGCGTGGTAGAGCCACGCCCCGATCGCGCCGAACGCGTAGTGGTTGAACGACAGCATCTCACCGGGGTTGAGCGATCCGTCGGGGCGGAGGGCGTCCCAGCGCTCCCAGATCGTCGTGGCGCCTTGCTCCACGGCGTAGAGCCACGACGGGCACCTGCGGTTGAGCAGGACGCGGTACGCGAGATCCGGCCGGCCGTGGTCGGCGAGGGTCGCGCACACCCACGGCGTGCCGAGGAACCCGGTGCCGATGCGGTACCCCTCGCGGCGGACTGCGGCGGCGAACCGCTCGATCGCGCCTCTCCGCTGGTCTTCGTTCAGCAGATCGAAGGCCAACGCGATCGCGTAGCCGGTCTGGGTCTCGCCGATCACCCGCCCGTTCGGCGTCGTGAACTCGTCGGCGAACGTCCGGACGACGCGCTCGCCGATCTCGGCATAGCTGTGGGCAGTGTCGGCGTCCCCCAGCACGGCCGCGGCGGCGCCGACGAGCCGGGCCGAGTGCGCGAAGAACGCCGTGGCGAGCAGGTCGGGGTCGGTGCGCGCCTTGCTGGGATCATCGGGCGGCGCCGCGGGATCGAGCCAGTCACCGAACTGGAAGTCGCCCGACCAGATCAGGTCGTCGCCGGCGCGCTGGGCCTCGCAGTCCACCCAGGCCCGCATCGACGCGAGCTGCCGGGCGAGGAGGGCCCGGTCGGCGTAGGCGCCGTAGAGCGTCATGGGCAAGATGGTGGCCACGTCACCCCATCCGCACGTCGGACCAGCCATCCCCTCCAGGACCGCGGGGACCACGTAGGGCACCGTGCCGTCGGCGGTCTGCTCCGCGGCGAGGTCGGCCAGCCAGCTCGCAAGCACACCGGACACGTCGTAGAGGAGGGTCGCCGTCGGTCCGAACACCTGGATGTCGCCGGTCCAACCGAGCCGCTCGCTGCGCTGCGGACAGTCGGTCGGGAGATCCAGGAAGTTGCCGCGCATCCCCCAGACGATGTTCTCGTGGAGCTGGTTGACCAGATCGTTCGAGCACGCGAACCAGCCAGTGCGCGTCATGTCGGAGTGGACCACGACGGCCTCGATCGAGTCGGCAGTCAGCGCACCCGGCCATCCGGAGACCCCGGCGTAACGGAAGCCGTGGAACGTGAAGCGGGGCTCCCACGTCTCTCCCCCGGGGTCGCCCCGCAGGGTGTACTCGTCGGTGGCGCGGGCAGCCCGCAGGGGTCGCACGGCGAGCTCGCCGTCCTCGAGGACCTCGGCGTGGCGGATGACGACCGTCGTGCCCGCCGGTCCGCGGACCCGAAGGCGAACCCAGCCCACGAGGTTCTGCCCGAAGTCGACGATTGTCTCACCCGACGGCGCCGTCGACACCGAGACCGCCGCAACCGTCTCCACGCGCCGAACCGGCGGGCCAGGTGGGGCGCAGAGCGTCGTGAGGTCGCGCGCGACCGCTTCGACCGCGCCCCAGCTCGTGTCGTCGTACCCCGGCTGCGACCAGTGGTCGAGCTGGCGGCGGGCGTCGTAGGTCTCGCCGTTGTAGAGGTCGGCCGCGCGTATCGGCCCGGTGTCGGTCGTCTTCCAGCCGGCATCGGTTGCCACCGTCACCCGGCGGCCGTCGGTGTAGGTGACCTCGAGCTGGGCGATGAGGGCGAGCCGGTCCGTGTAGCGGGCGCGGGTCTCGATGAGATTGCCTCGGGCCCACCCGTCGGCCAGGACGGCGCCGATGGCGTTCTCACCGGGGAGCAACAGATCGGTGACGTCATGGGTCTGCACGCGCAAGCGGTGGTCGTAACTCGACCAGCCCGGTGCGAGGACGTGGTCGCCCACTCGACGCCCGTTGCACTCGACCTCGTACACGCCGAGGGCACTCACGTAGAGCCGGGCGTGGGCGACCTCCCCGTCGATCGCGAACGGGCGTCGGAGGTACGGCGACGGGCGGGTTCCCGAGACCCCACCGTCGTCGACCGCCGGCGTGATGAACCGCGCTGACCAGTCGTCCGGCGTGAGCAGACCCAGCTCGAAACGCGCGTCGTCGGCCCAGGGTGTCGGGTCGGCCGTCGGGTCCGGACCCCAGACCCGGACGCGCCAGCGGCACCGCTGGCGCGCGGAGAGCGGCGGGCCACCCCAGTCGACCAGCACCGCGTCGGGCCCGTCGATACGACCCGACGACCAGACGGCCTGACCCGTGTCGTCGTCGACGACCTCGATCTCGTAGGCCGACTGATGCCAGTCGGGCTGGTCGGTCACCGTGCGCCACGACAGACGCGGACGCACGGCGTCGATCCCGATCGGGTTCTTGAGGTACTCGCACCGGAGCCCGGTGACCGTGGTCACCCGACCGTCACCTCGCGTCACCGCGCGAGACGAGCCGTCACTTGGCGCTCTTGACGCCGACGGGCTCGGCGTCATCGGGGCTCTCGTCTGTTGCCGAGTTGTACCGCGTCAGCTTGACGGGAAGCGCCAGCGCATGGGTCTTGGAGTCGTACGCGACCTTCCCGTACCCGGGGAGGTCGATCACGCCCAGCTTCTTGCCGGCCTTGCCGAACGACGCCACGGTGAGGTTCTTCCCGGCCCCCGTCGCCATTGCGGCGAAGAGACCCAGGTTGAAGCATGCGTTCTGGGCCGAGATGTCGGGGTTCGGAAGCCTGTCGTCGGTGATCGTCTCGGCCGGCGGGATCTGCGTGCCGGTCTTGGCCTCGATCACCCCGATGCACCGCCGATACCCGGGCTCGTCGGGGTCACGTGCCGGTCCTCCGCTAAGCGCGCCTTCGAGGACGCTCTTGCTGTGCTGCGGGTTCTCCACGTACCCGAGGTAGGTCTCACGGTCCGTCGCGATGAGGCGCGGTCGGTAGTCGGTCTTCTCGAGCGCCTGGGCGAACGTGACGAAGGCGTTCCCGGCCACGACCACGGTGTCGATCCCCTGGGACTTGAATCGCTCGGCGATGACTCCCGCCTGCTGCTGCGCGGCGACCGTGTCGTTGGCGGCCACGTCGATGAGCGCGGTGGTGGCCTTCACCTTGTTGCGCTTGAGCGCGGGGAGGATCACGCCGTCGATCAGGGCCTTTTGCCCCGCGGTCCCGACCACGCCGACCTTCGCCTTCTTGAACACGCCCTCGGACGCCACTCCGTCGATCACCTGGTTGACCGTGCCGTCACCGGCGTTCGGCGAGTACCAGGGCGCCTGCGCGCGAGCCAGGTAGTCGGTGGTGATGTTCCCACCGACGACCGGCGTCCCGTTCTGCTCGACGAAGCACAGCGGCGTGTCGTTCTGGAAGAAGCCCACGACAGCGAACACCGGCGTGTCCTGGGTGAGCTTGACGCATGCGGCCTCGGCCGAAGCCGTTCCCACGGGGTTGACCGGAGCGAACACCAACTTGAGCCTGCGCCCGTTGATCCCGCCCTTCGCGTTGATGTCGTCGGCGACCGCCTTGTACGCGGCCTCGTAGTCGCCGTGGTCGAGCTGGACGATGTCCCGGATCGCCTTGAGGTCGACGTACGTCACGCCGACGGTGATCTCGTCCTTGGTGACTCCCGGCGTCGAGGCGCTCTGGGCATGGGCACCCGACGCCTGCAGGACGAATCCTGCGGAGAGTGCGAGCGCAGTGCCGATCGCAGCGAGCTTCTTCACGGTGTCCCCCCACATGTGCGGTCTTGATGCGCAGTCTCGATGTGCGGTCTTGCGATATAACGACGTTATCTCACAGGTTCACACAGCGCAAACACGGCGCGTCCGACACCATGGCCCGGTCAAGCGCCGCCGGGGAGGTCACCCCGAGCAGCGCCAGCGTGCGCCGCACCCCGGCGTCGAACAGGCCCAGCACATGATCCACACCCCGTTCCCCCGCGGCTCCCAGGCCGTAGAGATAGGCGCGACCGGCCATCGCCGCATGCGCACCCAGCGCCACGGCCTTCACGACGTCGCTCCCCCGCCGCACGCCGCCGTCGCAGATCACGACCATCCGGTCATCCACGGCATCGACGATGGAGGGAAGGACGTCGACCGCCGCCGGGACCCCGTCGAGTTGGCGCCCTCCATGGTTGGAAACCACCACGCCGTCCACCCCGGCATCCGCCGCGCGGCGGGCATCACGTGGCGTCTGGATGCCCTTCACCAGAATCGGTCCCGACCAGATCCCTCGCAGCCAGTCGAGATCCGACCATGACAGCGTGGGATCGAACTGCGCGTTGATGTAGTCGGAGAGGTTCACCGGATGCGATCCGTCTCCGGCATCGCCATCGGCCCCGACGACGTTCGCGAAGCGGATCGGCTCTGAGCGAAGGAAGCGCAGCGTCCATCCGGGGTGTCGGGCTCCGTCCAGCACCGTCTCCCACCCGATGGTCGGCGGCAACGTGAACCCGCGACGCACGTCCCGCTCACGGCGTCCGAACACCGCGGTGTCGACGGTCAGGACGAGGCCGTGGAACTGCGCCGCATCGGCGCGCTCCACCATCGACCGCACGAGCCCGCGGTCCCGCCACATGTAGACCTGGAACCAGTTGTCACCCTGCGGCGCGGCGTGCGCCACCTCCTCGATCGACCGGGTGCCGAGGGTCGACAGCACGTAGGGCAATCCAGCGCGCGCGGCTGCTCGAGCCACGGCCAGCTCGCCGGCGGCATCGGCGATCCGGGTGAAGCCCGTAGGCGCGAGGAACAAAGGGAAGGACAGACGGCGACCGAACAGCTCGATCGCCGGATCGACGTCTCCGACGTCCTGCAGCACGGTCGGGTGAAACCGAAGGCGGTGGTAGGCGCGCGAGTTCTCACGCAGTGTGACCTCGTCCTCGGCTCCGCCGTCGATGTAGTCGAACACGCCTCGTGGGAGCCGCCGACGAGCCAGCTCCCGGAGGTCGGAGACGTCGGCCGCCCGCGCCAGCCTGCGCTCGGTTGCGTTGCCCGACGGCATCTCGAACCGCACCACCGACCGCAACGTCCGCACCATCTGCGGCACACCCGCCATGACGACTCCCGTCGAGACTTGCTGTGAGGTTGCTGTGCGATTAGACAGTAGTCAACATGTTGCAGGAACTTCTCGACCGATCCCACCGCCTCGGGGCCGACAAGCGCATCACGAACTTCGCGGGGGGGAACACCTCCGCGAAGCTCGTGGTCGAGGATCCGGTGACCGGGCGTGAGGTCCGCGTCCTCGCCGTGAAGGGGTCCGGCGGGGACCTCGGCAGCCTCACCGCAGACGGCGTCGCCCTCCTGGACCTCGATCGGGTCCTGGCCCTCGAGGCGCACTGGGACGCCGGTGCCACCGAGGCCGACATGGTCGCGCTCTACGACCAGTGTCGCTTCGGCCCCCCGGGAGCCCCGCCGTCGATCGACACGCCGCTGCACGCGCTCCTGCCCGTCCACCACATCGACCACGTGCATCCCGACGCCGTGATCGCGCTCGCGACGGCGCGCGACGGACGCGCGCTCACCGAGGCGTGTTTCGGAGACGAGGCCGGGTGGCTCGATTGGCTTCGGCCCGGGTTCGAGCTCGGCCTCGCCCTGCGTGCGCAGTACCGCGCGAACCCGGCGCTGCGCGGAGTCGTCCTCGGGGGTCACGGGCTGATCTGCTGGGGCGAGACGGCGTCGGAGTGCGAGGCGACGACGCACGCGCTCATCGAGCGGGCCACCGCCTTCCTTGAGGCCGAGGGACGGCCTGAGCCCTTCGGCGCCCCGATCGGCGGCTGGTCATCTCTCTCTACCGACCGGGATGCGGCCGCCGCGCTGGCCCCGGCGGTGCGCGGGATCGCGTCGACGGACCGGCCGGTCGTGGGGCACTTCACCGACGCCCCCGTGGTCATGGAGCTCGTGAACTCCGAGGCGGCCCCGCGCCTCGCGGCACTCGGCACCTCGTGTCCGGACCACTTCCTTCGCACCAAGGTCGCCCCGTTGCTCGTGGACCTTCCTCCGTCTGCGTCGCTCGACGCGCGGGTGGCACGGCTCCGCGAGCGGCATGACGAATACCGGGAGACCTACCGGCGCTACTACGAGACCCACGCCACCGACGCGTCGCCGCCGATGCGCGGCTCCGACCCGGTCGTCGTGCTCGTAACCGGTGTGGGCATGTGGAGCTTCGGCACCGACCCGGTGTCGGCGCGCATCGCCGGTGAGTTCTACGTCAACGCCATCAACGTCATGCGGGGTGCCGAAACAGTGTCGGCCTACGTGCCGATCTCCGACGCCGAGAAGTTCGGGGTCGAGTACTGGGATCTCGAGGAGCGCAAGCTGCGTGCTCGTCCGCCCCTGCCCCCGCTCGCCGGCCGGGTCGCGCTTGTGACCGGAGGGGCATCGGGCATCGGCCGTGCCGTCGCCACCGCCCTGGCCGGGGTGGGCGCCGCAGTGGTCGTGGCCGATCGCGACGGCGACGGAGCGGCGAAGGTCGTGGGGGAAATCGGCGACGAGCGGGCCCTGGCCGTCACCGTCGACGTCACCGACGAGAACGCGGTCGACGCGGCTTTTGCCGCCGCAGCGCTTCGCTTCGGTGGAGTCGACCTGGTCGTGAACAACGCGGGCCTGGCCGCCGCCGCACCCCTGGTCGACACCACGACCGAGGTCTGGGACCGCCTGCACGACGTGATGGCCCGCGGCTCGTTCCTGGTGAGCCGCGCCGCCGCCCGGACCATGACCGCCGCCGGCACCGGCGGCGACATCGTCTACATCGTGTCGAAGAACGCGGTGGCCGCCGGGACCGGCAACGTCGCCTACTCCGCGGCGAAGGCCGACCAGGCCCACCAGGTCCGGCTTCTCGCCGCCGAGCTCGGCACCCACGGGATCCGGGTCAACGGCGTGAACCCCGACGGCGTGGTCCAGGGGTCGGGCATCTTCGACTCGGAGTGGCGGACCCAACGGGCCGCGGCCTACGGCGTCGAGCCCGACCGACTCGGAGAGTTCTACGCGTCGCGGACGCTGCTCGGCCGGGAGGTCCTTCCCGAGCACGTGGCCGACGCCGTCGTCGCACTGGTCGACGGACGGCTCTCGCGCACCACCGGCCTGATCCTGCCCGTCGACGGCGGCGTCGCCGGGGCATTCCTCCGGTGAGCGGAACGAGGGGGACGACGATGCGCATCACGGAAGCGGCGATCCGGACCGTCGAGGCGTCGCTCCTCGCCGACCACGAGCGCGACCTCGACCACGCGTGCGCACAGGCGACGAGAATCGGCGTCGATCCGGAGCCGCTGATCACCGAGGTCCAGCGCTTCTCGGTCGCCGCACCCTCATGGGCGGTCGGGACCGGTAGCACCCGCTTCGGTCGCTTCCCGGGCGGCGGCGAGCCGCGTACGACCGAAGAGAAGATCGACGACGTGGCCGCATTGCACGCGCTCACCGGCGCGAACCGCACGGTGAGCCTGCACGTGCCGTGGGACGATCCAGCCGATCCCGCCGCACTGCGCGCGTACGCGACCGAGCTCGGGATCGGGTTCGACGCGATGAACTCCAACACCTTCCAGGACAACCCGTCGACGACGGGCGACGGGCTCGTGTCGTACAAGTTCGGCTCGTTCGCCCACCCCGACCCGACCGTGCGCAAGTTCGCCCTCGAGCACAACCTCGCGGTCGTCGAGCTCGGGGTGGCCCTCGGGGCGACGGCGATCACGGTGTGGCTCGGCGACGGCATGAACCATCCCGGGCAGGCTCGGTTCGTGGACCAGTTCGAACGGGTCGCCGAGGGTCTGCACGAGCTCCACGAGGCACTCCCCGCCGGGTGGGAGATGTACACCGAGCACAAGCCCTACGAGCCGTCGTTCTACGCGAGCGTGAACCCGGACTGGGGGTCGTCGCTCCTGCTCGCGGAGCGAGCCGGGCCCCGCGCCAAGTGCCTCGTGGACCTCGGGCACCACCTCCCCGGCACCAACATCGAGCAGGTGGTGAGCCGTCTGGCGATGGTCGGACGCCTCGGCGGGTTCCACTTCAACGACTCGAAGTACGGCGACGACGACCTGACCGTCGGCTCCATCAACCCGTTCCAGTTCTTCCTAGTCGCGGTCGAGCTCGTCGACGTCGGCAACGGGCGCATGCCCGACATCGCCTACATGATCGACGCGTCGCACAACCTCAAGGACCCGCTCGAGGACCTCGCCCAGGCGACCGACCAGATCCAGCTCGCCATCGCGCAGGCCCTCCTCGTCGACCGGGACGCCCTCCGATCGCACCAGGAGGGGTGCGACCCGGTGATGGCGGCCGAGACCCTTCACCGCGCGTCGCGCTTCGACGCCCGACCCTTCGTCGCGGAGGCCCGACGGCGCAACGGTGCCGCCCTCGACCCCGTGGGCACGTTCCGATCGCTCGGGTACCGCGCCGACACGATCGCCACCCGCGGGCACCACGGCGCTGCGACCGGGCTCTAGTGCGAGACGCACCGACCGCGGTGGCCGCGGTCGACCTCGGGGCGACCTCCGTGCGCGTCGTTCGGGTCGAGTTGGCCGACGATCGGGTGACCCACACCGTGGTGCACCGCCTCGCCCATTCGCCGGCCCGTGATCGACAGGGTGTGCTCCGCTGGGACTGGGACGCGATCGTCCGGGCGGTGCACACGGGGCTCGCCCACGCCGCCGAGGCGGGGCCGCTCGCGTCGATCGGGGTCGACACCTGGGGCGTGGACTACGGACTCCTCGACGGCACCGGTGCCCTGCTGGCCGATCCCGTCTCCTATCGCGACGACCGCACCCGTGACTTCCGAACGGTGATCGACCGCATCGGGGCTCGTCGCCTGTTCGAGATCGCCGGCCTCCAGGAAGTGGCCATCAACACCATCTTCCAGCTCGCCGCCCACGATCCCCATGAGCTCGGCGCCGCCGCGACCATCCTCATGCTGCCGGAGCTCGTCGTGCATCACCTCACGGGCACCGTCACCGGCGAACGCACGAGCGCAGGGACGACCGGGCTGCTCGACGCCGCGACCGCGCAGTGGTCGGCCCCGCTGGCCGAGGCGATCGGGCTCGCTCCGTCGCTGCTCCCCCACCTTGCCGAGCCCGGCACTCTGTGCGGCACCTACGGCGGAGTCCCCGTTCGGCTGGTGGGTGGCCACGACACCGCATCCGCGGTGGTGGCCGGAGCCACCGACGGCGCTCCCTTCGTGGCCACCGGCACCTGGCTCCTGGTGGGCTGCGAGCGCAGCCTCCCCAACCGCTCCGCCGCCGCGCACGACGCCGGGTTCAGCAACGAGCAGGGGACCTTCGGCGACATCCGGTTCCTCCGCAACGTGGCCGGCTGGTGGCTGATCGAGGAGTGCCGGCGCGAATGGGGCGAGGCCGACACCGTCGCGCTCGTGGAGGCCGCCGCCGACGCTCCCCCACCGCCTCAGACCTTCGACGCGACCGACGAGCGATTTCTGGCCCCGGCCTCGATGAGCACCGAGATCCGCAATGCCGCACACCTCGCGCCGAACGCCCCACACCCCCACGTGGTGCGCGCCGCCCTCGAATCGATGGCCGCCACCGTCGCCCGGGTACTCGACGCGCTGTCCCCTCACGACGAGCTCCGCGTCTTCGGTGGCGCCGCCCGGTCGGGCGTGTTCGTCGAGCTGCTCTCCCGACACACGGGTACCCGGATCACGACCGGCCCCGCCGAGGCCGCCGCACTCGGGAACGCCGTCACGCAAGGCGTCGCCCTCGGCATCTACGAATCCCAGGCGTCGGCACGCGCCGCGCTCGACGAAGGAGCGAGGACGTGAACGTCGACGCGCTCGACCGCATCGAGTCCATCCGCGCGCAGCTCCAACGCGACGGCACGGTGCGCATCAGTGCGCTCGCTGCGGAGCTCGACGTCAGCGAGATGACGATCCGGCGCGACCTCGACCTGCTCGTCGACGAAGGCACCGCCCGGCGGGTCCGCGGCGGCGCGGTGGCCATCGCACCGCAGGAGTTCAACACGCGATCCCGAGAGCACCCGCGAGCAAAGGGAACCATCGGTCAAAAGCTTCTTGCCCTCGTCCCGGACCACGGCGCCATCGCTCTGGACGCCTCCTCCACGCTGCAGCGCATGGCCGCCCGCCTCGGCGAGGCCCGGGACCTCACTGTGGTGACCAACGGACCGGAGACGTTCGCCGCCCTCCAGAGCCACGGAGGTGTGACCGCGCTCCTGTCCGGCGGACAGCTGGATCGACGCACGGGAAGCCTCGTCGGGCCACTCGCCGTGCGCGCTGCCACGGATCTCTTCGTCAGTCGTCTCTTCGTCAGTGCCGCCGCCGTCGACCCGGAGCTGGGCTCAAGCGAGGCGACGCTCGATGACGCCGAAGTGAAGCTGGCGTTCGCGGCGACCGCAGCCGAGGTGATCCTGGCCGTCGACACCTCCAAGCTCGGGAGCCGGGCCCCGGCGCGCACCTTCCCGCTCGAGCGCGTCACCCGTCTGGTCACCGAGCTCGACCCGGGAGACCCGCGCCTCGACCCGTATCGAGAGCACTGCCAGATTCTCTAGCGATTACCGTCCGCGACCGGGAGCCTCCATGTCCCCTCCGATGATCGATCGCCGCACCCGCCTCGATGCCGACGTCCGCCTGCTCTCGGGCGCCGGCTTCTTCTCCGAGGACTTCCCCGGGCTCGTGGCACGCCACGGACCGCTCGCCGCGGCGGGACTCGACGCGCTACGTGGCCGACCGCTCGAGCTCCGGCTCCCCGACGGTATCTACACCGTGCGCGCCGCCGACGGGACCCTCGTCGTCGACGACCATCCCTCCGACGACCCGTTCGCGGTCGAGCTCGACGCCCGTCAGTTCTCGGACTGGGCTCAGCAGCTGCGCACCTTCAACGCGATGACCGTGGCGCACGAGCTCCGCATCGTCGCCGGCAGCAACCGAGACGCCGAGATCTGGAACGCGGTCTGGCTCGCGTTCCTCGAGGGATGGCCCGTCGTCGATCCCGACCTGGAGTTCCTCGATCGCGAGGGTCGAGCACTCGACCTCCACCGCGCCTTCACCGTCGACGACGATCCGGCCGACGTCGCGCACTTCCTCCGCGAGGCCGGGTACCTGCACCTCCGCGGCTGGCTCGACCCAGCGACGATGCACCGGATCGCTGACGACATCGATCGTGCCCTCCCCACCTACTCGGAAGGCGACGGGCGGTCATGGTGGGCCACGACCGCCGACGGCACCCGCGGCTGCGTCCGGCTCCAGCACTTCGTAGAGCACTCCCCGACCACCGTGGAGGTGCTCGGGAGCGACCGGTGGCAACAGCTGCGGACCACCCTCCAGGGCGACGAGGTGCTGGTGCAGGGCCCGATCGAGGGCAACTGCATCGAAGCCCTCGTGAAGCCCCTCGGTGTCGTCGAGGGGATCTCCGACGTTCCGTGGCACCGAGACTGCAACTTCGGGCGCCACGCCTACGGGTGCTCGAGCACGACCATCGGCATCTCGGTGACTGCAGGCGACGAGACCAGCGGACTGCTCCGGGCCGTCGCTGGCTCTCACCGGATCGGCATGCCATCGATCTTCGCCTTCGGGCACTCCTACCTGCCGGTGGTGGCGCTCCCAACCGAGCCCGGCGACGTCACCGTGCACCTGAGCTGCACGCTCCACGAGGCGATGCCACCGCTCGAGCGGCCCCGCAAGGTCATGTACACAGGCTTCGGCTTGCCGGCACGAGCCGGTGACCGACCCGAAGCCAAGCAGGACATCTCCGAGCTCCGCGAACGCGCGTACAAGCTCCAGTCCCAGCCGCCGAGTCCCATCGGGAAGGCTTCCCATCCTCGAGCATGAGCGCGGCGCCACCCGGTGCCGTCCGGTCGCGCCACCGGCGCTCAGCGCTACGGCCGCGACACCGTCAGTGCCCGATGCGCCTCACGGCTTCGCGACGCTCGCCGTGATGGCTGCGAGGGTCTTGGTCGACGGTCGACCCGGCGCCCCCGAGCGGCAGGAGTTGTCAGGCGTCATCCGCTTGGACGCCGGCACGATGACATAGGTGCCGTCGGAGCACGCCAGCAACGGGTTGCTCTCGGCGAACACCCCGCCGGGGACGTCGTCGTAACCGGGGACTGTCCATACGTGCATCATCCAGCCCGTCTGCTCGACGAATCTGCCACCGGCTTGCGGACACTTCGCGGCCTTGACCGCCGGGTCCTTCTCGTCGCTCAGCGCTGTCGTGATCCCCCGGTCCGTGAACACGATGCATAGCCCCGCGTGGTCGTGCCACACGTCGTTGGTGCCCACGAAGCCGACCGGCTCCACCGTCGTGTTCACGTTGAACATCAGCCCGGCGAGCTTCGCGTCCGGGCCCGTGCCATCGAACAGGAGCGTGTCGGGGTGCAGGAGCGTCTCGTCGGACAGGGATCCGTCGGGGCGGCTCTCCGCCGGAGCGCCGCCGACGTAGTGGATGCCCGCACCCGGTCCGTATCCACCGGCGGGCCGGTAACCGGCCGCAGCCGCGTCGGCGAGGGTCGGGAATCGCGCGGCCGCTTGCCGGGTGAGATCGAGCTGGCGGTCGAGCTCGGCCTGGGTCGCTGCGTCCTGGTCGTGCCAGGCAATCACGTGATGGTGCCCGTTGGACAGGGCGGAGAAACCCTTGTCGTCGACCGCAGCCGTGACGGGACAGTGGGTGTGGCCATCGGCTGCGGTGGAACACCCAGCCGCGTCCGCGCTGCCATTCACGGCTACGAGTGCCTCGCCAATTACCGCGTGGGTGTGGTCCATGTGTGTCCCGTGGGCGTGATCACGGGCGCTCGGAGATGCGAGCGCGGCGGTCGCAATGCTCAGCACCGAAATGGGAATCACGGCCAAGAGCGCAAGGCGGGCACCACGCCACTGGTGTCCCAGTGTCGGCCTCGCGAGCCAGACGCCGCACGCGATGACCAGCATCACCTCGATCGTCACGCACGCGAGGTCGACGAACTCCGCCTCGTGCGGGTGCCCGGCGTGCTCGCCGATCGGCAAGCCCCACGTGCGACTCACCATCCACGCGCCGATCGCGAGCAAGTTCACGACCATCACGCTCCGCAGCAGGGTCCGAGACGGAGCGGCGAGCACCCAGACCGCCAACGCGACCTGGGCCCACCCCACGAGCGCAAACCCGGCGCCTTCGACCACCGAACTCCCCCAGTGGGACGGGACCATCGCGAGGTGGATGACCCCGGCCGAGGCGGAGAGCACCGACAGGAGGACCCGCCCACCCAGAGTGAGGTCGAAGTCGCGGCCCATTGTCAACTCCACCCTCCAGCCCCAGTGCGGAAGGCCGTGATGCTCGCGCCGGCCGGCACGGCATCGATCGGCGCGGCCAGGTCGTCCGGCGTCGGCGCGCCGATGTCCACCGCGATGGCCTGCAATGCGGCTCGGTCGAGCCCGTACACGTCGATTGCGGTCTCGCCGAGCATCCGTCGGGTGACGTCCGGAGCGACATCGAAGAACGTGTGGCGGAGCGCAAGCCGCGTGACAGAGGGCAGGTCCTCGCCGTCGCGGTATACGAAGGTGCCTTCGAGGTGCGGATAGTCAGAGCCCCACAACATCTGTGACACGAACCCGTGCTCGACGGCCTGCTGCACCTCGAACGGAGACGCGAAGCTCGCTCCGACGTAGACATTGTGCGCGAGATACTCGCTCGGCCGCCGAGGGACCTGCGTCAGCAACGCGTGGTTCAGGGGCTCGTCGCGTTTGGAGTCGTAGAAGTCGTAGAGCGCGTCGAGCTCCGTGGCCTTCTGCGGGAGCCAGCTTCCCGGTGTCTCGGTGATCACGAGGCGCAGGTCGGGGTGACGCTCGAACACACCGCCGAAGATCATCCACCACGCCGCGCGCTGTGAGAGGAAGCCGGCCGACTCCAGCTGCATCAGCGCAACGGACTCGAGCCCGGTGTAGCGGGCGTTCGTGCCTCCGCCCACGTGGGTAACGAGAGGCATGCGAAGTTCCACGCACGCGGCCCAGAAGGGCTCCCAGTGACGGCGGTTGTACTCGGGGAGCTCACCGTCACGCATGGCCGGGAAGTTGATCCCGTGGAGCCCGGCATCACGGGCCCACCGCAGTTCGGTGATGGCCTCGTCGAGGTCCCACAGCGGGAGATAGGCGAGGCCGATGTGGCGATGGGGCGCCTGGGCGACAAAATCCGCAAGCCACCGGTTGTAGATGCGCTGACCCACACCCAGGAGCTCCCGGTCCGGATCCTGCTTCGGCCTGCCGAGCGGCGAGGCGACGAACGGGAGTGGCTCGAGGTTCATCGAGCCGTGGAACAGCACCCCTGCGGCGATGCCGTCATGGTCGTAGTCGGCGAGGCGGGCCGCTGAGTCGTGGTGACCGGCCGTCCGGAAGTTGGGATGGTCGAGGTACCCGCTGCCCTCGAGCATCGTGGTGGCGGCGTCTCGCTCGGCTTTCGCGCTCTCCGCGAAGTCATCGAACACGGACAGGTATGCGGGCGGGCAGTAGTCGCGCAGGTCCTCGACGAGGCGGGGACCGACATGGGTGTCGTTGGACACCACGACCACCGGATCGGCGGCTGTCTGAGCAGACGTCATCGGACTTCCCGGCGCACTGGCCCGCAGGCGGCAGAAGTTGGAGCGTGTGTTCTAACTCATGACACGCCACCGGGTCAAGGCCTCCCGTCTCACTGCTCCGAGCGGATCGCGCCATCGTTGGCGCTTCGGCTACAACACTGGACCGTGGCGACGACACGGGTGCCCCGAGCGGCGACGGCCGAGAAGCGGCAGCGCATCCTCGACGCAGCCGAGCGGATCATGGTCCGTGAGGGCTACGCCGCAGTCACGACACGGCGGGTCGAAGCCGAAGCCGGGCTCAAGGTCCACTACCACTTCGGCTCGGTCGACGAGCTGTTCGTCGCCGTGGTCCGGAGACGGGGCGAGGACGCGATCGCCGAACTGACCGCCGCACTCGCCGGGGGGCAACCGCTGCGCAAGTGGTGGGCCGCAGCGTCGGACCGGCGGGGCAACGCCCTCCTGGTCGAGCTCACGGCGCTGGCGAACCACCGCCCGGCCGTGCGGTCCGAGTTGGCCGCGTTCGCCGAGCGGACGCGGCAGATGCAGATCGATGCCCTGGATGGGATCCTCGAGCAGTACGCAATCGACGCGACCCGGTTCCCGCCGGCCCTCGTCGCTGCTGCGATCCAGGGCCTGGCGTTCGCCATGGCCCACGACCAGGTGGCCGGCTTCGACACAGCCCAGGAAGAGGCGGCGGCGGCAATGACCGCGCTCCTCGACCGACTCGAGGAGCAGCGGAGAACGCACCCGCCGATCGCGCCTTGACCCCGAACCGCCGCCGAAGTTAAAACGACCGCTCCATCTTTCGCCGCGGGAGCATCATGGGGACCACGACCACCCGACCGTTCCGCTTCGGCTTCACCGGCGGTGCGTCGTCAAAGCGGGATCGCCTCCTTGCCTCGGCACGCGAGGTCGAGGCGCTCGGCTACGACACCTTCGGGCTCGCCGATCACTTCGTTCGTCCGTTTGCGCCGCTGATCGCCGGGCAAGCGGTGGCCGACGCCACGAGGACATTGCGGATCACCCAGACGGTGCTGGCCCAGGACTTCCGTGAGCCAGCCGTGCTCGCAAAGGAGCTCGCCACCCTCGACGTGCTCTCGGAAGGCCGCCTGCAGGTGGGCCTGGGCGCCGGGTGGCTGCGACAGGAGTACGAGGACGCAAGCATCCGGTTCGCGTCGGCGTCGGAGCGCATCGCCCGGCTCGAGGAGACCACGATCATCCTCAAGGGCCTCTTCGCCGAAGGCCCGTTCTCGTTCGCGGGCGAGCACTATTCGATCAACGGGCTCGTAGGCGTGCCCCGGCCGGTGCAGCAGCCCGGCCCTGCCATCATGATCGGGGGTGGGGGACGGAAGTTGCTGTCGGTGGGCGGTCGTCAGGCCGACATCGTCCAGCTCATGCCCAGCAACCCGGGCGGCAAGTCGCTCCTCGACGCGACCCAGTACTCGGCCGAGGCCGTCGAGGAGAAGATCGGCTGGATCGCCGATGCTGCCGGCGGCCGATTCGACGACATCGAGCTCTCGGCGCAGCTCCTCGAGTGTGCCGTCACCGATCGCCCCGAGGAGCACCTCTCCGACTTCGCGGACCGCATCGCGATGGTGACCGAACGCATGGGTGGTGCTCGCGTCGATCTCGACCTCGACGACCTGCGCCGCTCACCGATCGTGGCCATCGGGTCGCTCGACGAGATCTGCGAGAAGCTCACCGAGACGCGGGCGCGTTACGGCATCAGCTACTTCTCCGCGCCCGTCGACGCCAAACCCGAGATCATGGCGCCGGTGGTCGAGCGCTTGGCGGGCACGTGATGGACCTCACCGGCCGGAGCGCAATCGTCGCCGGGGGAGGCGGCGGACTCGGCAGTGCGACGGTCCGTCGCCTGGCCGAACTGGGCGTCGGTGTGGTGATCCTCGATCCTGCCGCGGATGCGGGCGCGGCGCTCGCGGCCAAGATCGGTGACCTCGCCGTCGCCGAGGTGGGCGACAGCAACGACGACGACGCAGTGGCCCGGGCGATCGACGCAGCCCGGACGCTCGGCGTCTTCTCGATCGCGGTGAGCGCGACCGGAGTGGTCATCCGCAGCCCGCGGCTCGTCGACGATTCCGGCGACCCGATGCCGAAGGCCGTGCTGCAAGCCAACCTCGACCTCCACGTCATGGGCCCGTTCAACCTCGCCCGCCTCTGCGCCGCCGCCTTCGCGACGAACGCGCCCGACGCCGACGGCCAGCGCGGTGTGATCGTGCAGACCGCGTCGATCAGCGCCTTCGACGGCCAGGTCGCCATGGTCCCGTACGCAGCCGCGAAAGGCGCGGTGGTGAGCATGGTGCTGCCGATGGCGCGCGACCTCGCCCCGCTCGGCGTTCGCGTGTGTGCCATCGCGCCCGGGGGCATCCTCACGCCCCGGGTCTCGTCACCACAGGTGCAGGCGCTGCTCACCGAGGACACGCTGTTCCCGAAGCGGCTCGGGCGCCCCGAGGAGTACGCCCGCCTGGTCGAGGCGATCGTCACCAACCCGTACCTCAACGGCGAGGTGATCCGCTTGGACGCGGGCACGCGCCTCGGCCCGGAGATGGGTGGCCGGAGCCGGTGACCGTCGCCGCACCGACCGCCCTCCGCGTCGAGCACCTCGACGACGCGGTGCTCGGTCTCGGGACGGGTGCACCGCGCCTGTCGTGGTGGCTCCCCGATGGCGCCAGCACGCAGCACGGCTACGAGATCGAGGTCGACGGACGATCGTGCGGCCGCATCGACTCTGGGCGGAGCGTGCTCGTCCCCTGGCCGACTGCCGCGATCACGTCGGCGACCCGCATCCGGTGGCGGGTCCGGGTATGGACGGACGCCGGTGAGAGCGATTGGTCGGCACCGGCGTGGTTCGAGACCGGGTTGCTCGACCCGGAGGACTGGCACGCTCAGTGGATCGAGCCTCCGGCGGGGGACGAGCCACCTGCGGGCGAACGCCCCGCATGGGAACTGCGAACCGTGTTCTCCCTCGGCACGCCGATCGAAACTGCTCGGCTGCACGCGACCGCGCACGGGATCTACGAGTGCATTCTCAACGGCCAGCGCGTCGGCGACCACGAGCTCGCCCCCGGGTTCACGAGCTACCAGCACCGCCTCTACGTGCAGGTGTACGACGTCACCCACCTCCTGCGGCCCGGCGACAACGAGTGGTGCGTGGTCGTATCGGACGGGTGGTACCGGGGAAAGTACGGCACGCACCACCGATCGGAGCAGTACGGCGATCGCGTCGCCTTCCTCGGCCAGCTCGACGTGGGCGGGCACGTGGTGGCAACCGGCGCCGGTTGGACTGCGGCGACCGGCCCGATCCGGTCCGCCGACCTCATGGACGGGCAGGTGGAGGACCGCACCGTGGTCGCGACCGACCGGCGACCCGTCATCGTCGCCGACCACGGGTTCACGACCCTCACGTACTCACCTGCGCCGCCGGTGCGCGCCACGGAGGCGCTGACCCCCGTCTCGGTGCACTCGATCGGCGACGGTCGCCAGATCGTGGACCTCGGCCAGAACATCAACGGACGGATCCGGCTCGCCGACCTCGGCCCGGCCGGCACCACGACCGTCCTGGTGCACGGCGAAGCGCTCGACGCACACGGCGACGTGACCCTCGACCACCTGGCGAGCACCGACCACACCGTGCGGCAGACCGATATGGTCACCTCCGCCGGCGTGCCCGACGAGGTCTTCGAGCCGCGTCACACGGTGCACGGCTTCCAGTTCGTCCGGATCACCGGCCGCGACGAGGTGCTCGCCCCCGAGGACGCACGCGGGGTCGAGGTGCGCACGGATCTGCGTCGCACAGGCACGTTCCGCTGCAGCGATGTCCGCCTCGACCGCCTCCACGAGATCGCCGACCGGAGCTTCCGCGCCAACAGCTGCGACATCCCCACCGACTGTCCCACCCGGGAGCGCCAGGGCTGGACCGGTGACTGGCACATCTTCTTCCCGACGGCGGCGTTCCTCTACGACGTGGCCGGCTTCTCGCTGAAGTGGCTGCGTGATCTCGCGAGCGAGCAGCGTGCCGACGGGCTCCTGCACAACTACGCGCCCGACCCCATGACGGCGCGGAATCCCTCAGCCACCGATGAGCCGATCTGGCACTACCTGCAGGGATCGTCGGGATGGGGCGACGCCATCGTCCTCGTGCCGTGGTACATGTTCACCACGTACGGCGACGACGGCGTGCTCGCCGAGCTGTGGCCGAACATGGTGCGCTGGGTCGACTTCGCGGCCGACGCCGCCCGCACGAAGCGCTCCCCGGCGCGCGCGGAAGCCCGGCCTGTCGCCGCGCCGCACGAGGAGTTCCTGTGGGACGGCGGCTGGCATTGGGGCGAGTGGTGCGAGCCCGACGCCGGCGCGCAGGACTTCCTGCAGGTCGACCAGGGCTATGTGGGCACGGCGTACCTCCACCGGAGCGCGTTGCTGGCTGCGCGCATCGCACGGCTCCTCGACCACGACGCCGAAGCCACACGCCTCGACGATCTGGCGTCGAACGCACTCGACGCGTGGCGCACCGAGTACATCGGTGACGACGGCTCCGTCGCCCCCGACACCCAGGCCGCGCACGTGCGCGCACTCGCGTTCGACCTCGTGCCGTCGGAGCTGCGCGACCAGACCGCCGCCCGGCTTGCCCAGCTCGTGCGCGACGCCGGCACGCACGTGGGCACCGGCTTCCTGGCCACGCCGCACCTGCTGCCCGTCCTCGCTGACGCAGGCTATGCAGACCTCGCCTACGCGGTGCTCCTGCAGGACACGCCACCCTCGTGGCTCGCCATGCTCGAGCGGGGCGCGACCACGGTGTGGGAGGAGTGGGAGGGCATCGACGCCGAGGGCGCCGCGCACGCGTCGCTCGACCACTACAGCAAGGGTGCAGTCATCTCGTTCCTGCACCGCTACGTCGCCGGCATCCGCCCGATCGACGGCGAAGTCGCGTACCGGCACGTCCGCGTGGCACCGGTACCGGGTGGCGGGCTGACGTGGACCGAGGCGTCGCTCGACTCGCCGTATGGTCGGATCACGTCTGCGTGGCGCAGGGCCGACGGGCGGTTCACGCTGACCGTCACGGTGCCGCC